>JAVHWG010000083.1:0-6250 GCA_032159965.1 Mycobacterium sp. | reverse complement strand
GCCTTAACTGTCTCCTGATACGCATTGGAAGGACCTGGCCGCGCACGGCCGATGCCTGATGAATCGGAAAAACGTCATCCGCACGCTGACGGTGATTGCCGTCGTGTTGCTGCTCGGCTGGTTGTTCTTCTACTTCAGCGACGACACCCGCGGGTACAAGCCGGTCGACACGTCGGTTGCGGTGGCCCAGATCAACGCCGACAACGTCAAGAGTGCGCAGATCGATGATCGTGAGCAGCAGCTGCGAATCACGGTCAAGAACCGCAACGAGGCCACCGGCGACAGCGACAAGATCATCACCAAGTACCCGACGGGATATGGCGCCACCCTTTTCGAGCAGCTCAGCGGCAAGAACGCCCAGGTCAACACAGTCGTGAACTCGGGCAGCATGCTCGGCTCGCTGCTGATCTACCTGCTGCCACTGCTACTGCTGGTCGGGCTTTTCGTGATGTTCTCCCGCATGCAGGGCGGCAGCCGCATGGGCTTCGGCTTCGGCAAGTCCCGTGCCAAGCTGCTGGCCAAGGACATGCCCAAGACCACGTTCGCCGACGTCGCCGGTGTGGACGAGGCCGTCGAAGAGCTTTACGAGATCAAGGACTTCCTCCAGAACCCCACGCGGTACCAGGCGCTCGGCGCCAAGATCCCGCGCGGCGTGCTGCTCTACGGTCCTCCCGGCACCGGCAAGACGCTGTTGGCGAGGGCTGTCGCCGGCGAGGCCGGCGTGCCGTTCTTCACGATCTCCGGCTCCGACTTCGTCGAGATGTTCGTCGGTGTCGGCGCATCCCGGGTGCGTGACCTGTTCGAGCAGGCCAAGCAGAACAGTCCGTGCATCATCTTCGTCGACGAGATCGACGCGGTCGGGCGCCAGCGCGGCGCGGGCCTCGGCGGCGGCCATGACGAGCGTGAGCAGACGCTGAACCAATTGCTCGTGGAGATGGACGGCTTCGGCGACCGCACGGGCGTCATCCTCATTGCCGCCACCAACCGTCCTGACATCCTCGACCCCGCGCTACTGCGCCCGGGCCGCTTCGACCGCCAAATACCGGTGACAAACCCAGACCTCAACGGGCGCAAGGCTATTCTCCGAGTCCACTCGGAAGGCAAGCCGATGGCACCGGACGCCGACCTCGATGGGCTTGCCAAGCGGACTGTCGGGATGTCGGGCGCTGACCTGGCCAACGTCATCAACGAGGCCGCACTGCTGACCGCTCGCGAGAACGGCACGGTGATCACCGCCGCCGCGATGGAGGAAGCGGTGGACAGGGTGATCGGCGGTCCACGCCGCAAGGGTCGCGTGATCAGCGAGCTCGAGAAGAAGATCACCGCTTATCACGAGGGCGGTCACACCCTTGCCGCCTGGGCGATGCCCGACATCGAGCCGATCTACAAGGTGACGATTCTGGCGCGCGGTCGGACCGGCGGCCATGCCGTGTCGGTGCCCGAAGACGACAAGGGGATGATGACCCGCTCGGAGATGATCTCCCGGCTGGTGTTCGCGATGGGCGGACGCGCCGCCGAAGAGCTGGTATTCCGTGAGCCGACCACCGGCGCGGTGTCCGACATCGAGCAGGCCACCAAGATCGCGCGGGCAATGGTCACCGAGTACGGCATGAGCTCAAAGCTGGGCGCCGTGAAGTACGGCACCGAGCACGGTGACCCGTTCCTCGGCCGCACCATGGGGACCCAGTCCGACTACTCGCACGAGGTCGCCCGCGACATCGACGACGAGGTCCGCAAGCTGATCGAGGCCGCGCACACCGAGGCGTGGGAGATTCTCACCGAATACCGCGACATATTGGACACGCTGGCCGGCGAGCTGCTCGAGAAAGAAACCCTGCATCGCGCCGAGTTGAGGGCAATCTTCGAGAACGTCCAAAAGCGCCCGCGGCTGACATTGTTCGACGATTTCGGCGGCCGTATCCCGTCGGATAAGCCCCCGATCAAGACACCAGGCGAGCTCGCGATCGAACGCGGCGAGCCGTGGCCGCTGCCGGTCCCCGAGCCGGCGTTCAAGCGAGCGATCGCCGAAGCCAGTGAGAAAGCAGACGGCACAAGCACTGCCAACGGTAATGGGGCCAGCAACGGGCACCCCACGGCGAAGCCGCAACCCGTCGCCACTCAGCCCGACTACGGGGCACCGGCGGGTTGGCACGCGCCAGGCTGGCCGCCACCACGCGCGCAGGGGTACGCCCCTCCTCCGACTCGGCCGTATGAGCCTTCCCAGCAACAGGATTCGCAACGCGAACAGTCGGAGGCCGCCGCCCCCGAGGGCCACGAGCGCGAGCAGGCTGAGGAGCACGGCAGCGCAGACCCGTCGAAGTAGGGTTGACAACGAACGGAGTTGCCAATGGCCCAACCGAATTCGCAAGTCTCGGCGATAGCTGAATTCGACGGGGACCGTGCCGAAGCCGCGGTTCGCGAGCTGCTGATCGCAATCGGCGAGGATCCCGACCGTCCCGGCCTTCGCGACACCCCTGGCCGCGTTGCGCGCGCCTACCAGGAAATGTTCGCCGGCCTGTACACGAACCCTGACTCCGTGCTCGACACCACCTTCGACGAACAGCACGACGAGTTGATTCTGATCAAAGAAATCCCGATGTACTCGACGTGTGAACACCACCTCGTGGCCTTCCACGGCGTCGCCCATGTCGGGTACATCCCGGGCGAAGACGGCCGGGTGACTGGGCTGTCGAAGATCGCGCGGGTTGTCGACCTGTACGCCAAACGGCCCCAGGTCCAAGAGCGGCTCACCGGGCAGATCGCCGATGCGGTCATGCGCAAGCTCAACCCTCGCGGCGTGATCGTGGTGATCGAGGCCGAGCACCTGTGCATGGCGATGCGAGGGGTTCGAAAGCCAGGAGCTGTGACCACGACGTCTGCCGTGCGGGGACAGTTCAAGCTCCACGCCGCGTCACGGTCCGAGGCGCTGGATCTCATCCTGCGCAAGTGAGCTCCGCGCACGTGCAGGTGATGGGCGTGGTCAACGTCACCGACGATTCCTTCTCCGACGGCGGCTTGTATCTGGACCGCGAGCGTGCCGTCGAGCATGGCCTCGGCCTCGCCGCGGACGGCGCGGCGATCATCGACGTGGGCGGCGAATCGACCCGGCCGGGCGCCACTCGGGTGGACCCCAAGGTCGAGGCCAACCGAGTCGTTCCGGTGATCAAAGATCTTGCCGCACAGGGAATCACCGTCAGCATCGACACGATGCACGCGGAAGTCGCCGATGCTGCGCTGCAGAATGGAGCCAGCATCGTCAACGACGTCTCCGGTGGTCGGGCTGACCCCCGAATGGCGGCAGTCGTCGCGGCAGCAGGTGTGACATGGATATTGATGCACTGGCGGTCGGTGACCAACGAGCAGCCGCATGCCGTTCCCAGGTACGACGACGTGGTCGCCGACGTCAAGGCGGAACTGCTCCACAGCGTCGATGCCGCCACCACCGCAGGTGTGGACGCCGGCCGGCTGATCATCGATCCCGGGCTCGGCTTCGCCAAGACCGCCGAACACAACTGGGCGCTACTGCGGGCGCTGCCTGAGTTCGTCGCCACCGGAATTCCGGTACTCGTCGGAGCGTCTCGCAAGCGTTTCCTCGGCTCGCTGCTGGCCGACGAGGAGGGCATCCGGGCACTCGACGGGCGCGAGACCGCGACCGCGGTGGTGTCCGCGTTGGCGGCGCTGCACGGAGCGTGGGGCGTACGGGTGCACGACGTGCAAGCGACCGTCGACGCGCTCAAGGTGGTCGAAGCATGGACGGGCCGCTCGGATGACTGATCGAATTGAATTGCGCGGCTTGACTGTTCATGGGCATCACGGTGTCTTCGAGCATGAACGTCGGGACGGACAGGAGTTCGTGGTCGACATCACGGTGTGGTTCGATCTGGATCGGGCCGCCGAAAGTGACGACCTCGGCGACACCATGGACTACGGCAGGCTGGCGAACCGCGCGGCCGAAATCGTCGGCGGCCCGGCCAAGAATCTCATCGAATCGGTGGCTGCCGAGATCGCCGAGGACATCATGCGCGACGAGCGGGCACACGCGGTCGAGGTCACGCTGCACAAGCCGCACGCACCGATTCCGCTGGCGTTTGACGACGTCGCGGTCGTTGCTCGCCGGTCGCGTCGCTCAGGCCAGGCGGGGGAGCAGCCGTGACCCGTGTGGTGCTGTCGATCGGGTCGAATGTGGGCGATCGCCTGGCGCACTTGCAGTCGGTGCCCGACGCGTTGGGTGACTCGGTGGTCGCGGTCTCTCCGGTGTACGAGACGGCCCCGTGGGGAGGCGTCGAGCAGACCGCGTTCCTCAACGCGGTACTGATAGCCGACGACCCCACGCTGGACCCGCTCGGGTGGCTGCGCCGCGGACAACTGCTCGAAGACGCCGCCGGGCGGGTCCGCGCCCAGCGCTGGGGGCCCCGCACCCTCGACGTCGATTTGATCAGCGGCTCGGTGCACGGCGCGGAACTGCTGGTCGGTGAACCCGATCTGACACTGCCCCACCCGCTGGCACATGTGCGGGCCTTCGTCCTCGTGCCGTGGCGCGACATCGACCCGGACGCCGAGCTGACCGTCGCCGGCGTCCCCACTCCCGTGCGCCGCCTGATCGACGACATCTCGCCGGCCGATAGGGCCGGGGTCGTTCGCTCGCACCTGACCCTGCGATCGGCGGGCTGAGGTGGGGCCGACCCGAAAGCGCGACCTCACGGCCTCGGTGGTCGCGGTCGCGGTAGTCGCCTATGTGATCGTCGTGATGGCGTATCCGCGCGCATTTCCGCCGATCACCGCGCTGACCGGCATCTCACTGCTGGGAATTGCCGCGGTCGAAGCACTATGGGGCCGGTATGTGCGGTCGAAGATCACCAATGCGGAGATAGGCGACGGAAGCGGGCGTCTGCACCCGTTGGCCGTGGCGCGTTCTGTGATGATTGCGAAGGCCTCGGCATGGGTCGGCGCACCTGTGCTCGGGTGGTGGCTGGGCATGCTGGCATATTTGCTGGTCAATCCCGACCAGCTCGAGGTCGCCAGGAAGGACACGCCTGGCGCCGTCATAGCCGCCGCGAGCGCCCTCGCGCTCGTCTTCGCCGCGCTGTGGTTGCAGCATTGCTGTATTACGCCGGAGGAACCGCCTGATGACCGCAATGCAACAGGTGACTAGAATCGCCGGGTTCGGTCGATACCAGACGTAACGCCCGCGGGTACAGTCGGCCCATGACCGATCTGACCCGTGGCCCCCGGCCCCGGCGCGGCGGTCGCAGGCCGGGATGGCTGCTTCTCACAGTGTTGCTGGTCCTGGCTATCGCGGCTAGCTCCGCGCTGGTTTTCACAGACCGCGTCGAGCTGCTGAAGCTCGCCGTCATCCTCTCGTTGTGGGCCGCGGCCGTGGCTGCCTTCGTATCGGTCATCTACCGCAGGCAAAGTGACGTTGATCAGGCCAGGGCCCGGGACCTGAAGCTGGTCTACGACCTGCAACTGGACCGGGAGATTTCGGCCAGGCGCGAATACGAACTCGAGGTCGAGTCGCAGCTCCGCCGGGAACTCGCCACCGAAGTGCGTTCGCAAGCTGCTGATGAGGTCGCCGCCCTGCGGGCCGAGCTGGCAGCTCTGCGCGCGAACCTGGAGATCATGTTCGACACCGATCTGTCGGACCGACCCGCCATCGAGCCCGAACGGACGACTGTGCGGGCATACAGCGACTGGCAGCGGGATACCGACCTCCGCCGGCGTGGCGACGCGCCGTTCGTGGCGTCCGCGCCGCCGGACAACGAACCCGCCGAGGACGCCATCATCGACGTCCCGGAGGAACCAGCGGTGCCCGTCGAGAGCGTCCGCGTCGAGGATCCGCGCCAGCCGATCTTCGAAACCGTTCCGCCCCCGCCGCCGATCTGGACGCCCCCGCAGTCGGCACCGGCACCGGCCCCGGGCGGCGGCCGTCACGGGACAGCTGTGGGCGGCACCGATCGGCAGCCCGTGGCCGCGGAGGCGCTGTGGGTACCCCCGACGGCACCCACTAACGGCTCGCGCGACGACCACACGATAGTGATGAGCCCGACCCGCGAAGAGCCGCCGGCGGCGCCGTCGCCGGGCGCCGGTTGGCCGCCGACGAACGGTTCGTCCGTCCCGCACCCGGTCCCGCCGCCCCCCGCCGAGCCCCCGCCAGCCCCTGATGAGTCGCTCAGTGGTAGGCATTACGGACCGGGTGATCACGGTGGTACGGCCGCAGGCCCCCCGCCGCCACGTCACTCGGGTGAGTCGA
>JAVHWG010000082.1:0-15708 GCA_032159965.1 Mycobacterium sp. | reverse complement strand
AACGGCGCCGACTAGCGGCATCAGCCACCGCCACAGTCGGCGGTCAGCCACTGTTTTGAGAGCACGGCTGTAGTCGATGACCGCGGCGGCCAACCGGGAGTCGTCGATATCCCTGCCCGTCCGTGTCGCGCCCACGACTGCGACCCGGTCGGTACCACTGAGAGCTTTGGCGCCAGGCCAGAGCTTGTTCATTCGGCGGGCCATGAATCCGCCGCTGATCATCGTGACGGCGACGAAGACGATGACGAAGACCGGCAACAGGTTCGATCCGAGCAGCGCCAGTAGCCCGGCGACGCATCCCATCGCGGCACCGGCGATCAGCGCCCGAAGGAGCAGGCCGAATCGCCACACCCACGCCGGTATCGCAACCACTCGCTGCCCCGTTCAGTCGGTGCACTCGACGACGTCGTAGCCGTCGTCGACGTAGCGGGCGCGGATCACCTTCTTGTCGAATTTGCCGACGCCTGTGCGCGGCACCTCGTCGACGAAGGTCCACCGCTCAGGCAGCCACCATCGAACGACCTTGTCGCGCAGGAACTCTCGCAGTTCAGGCGCAGTGACGGTGGCATCCTCCTTGAGCACGACGGCCGCCAATGGGCGTTCCTCCCACCGCTCGTCCGCGACGCCCACCACCGCTGCCTCCAGCACGTCGGGATGGCCCATGATGTGGTTCTCCAGCTCCACGGATGAGATCCACTCCCCGCCAGACTTGATGACGTCCTTGGCGCGGTCGGTCAGCGTCAAATAGCCGCGCGCATCGACTTTTCCGACATCGCCGGTGCCGAGCCAGCCATCGGTGAACTTCTCGGCGTCGCGGTCCCCGAAGTACGAGCCGGTGATCCACGGGCCGCGAACCTGCACCTCTCCCACAGATTGCCCGTCGTTGGGCAGCACGGCCCCGTCCTCGTCGACGACACGGATCTCCGATCCGAACTGGACCCGCCCAGCCGTGTTGCGCGCTGCCCATGCCTCCTGCGGCTCGGCGTTGCGGGGAGGACGGGCGATCGTCACCAGCGGTGAGGTCTCCGTCATCCCCCACAACTGCGTCAAGGTGATGCCCAGCTTGTTCTGGTAGACGTCCATCAACGATTCCGGCACTGCCGAACCGCCGGAGAAGATTCCGCGCAGGGATGAGATGTCACGACCGGGGTCCTGTTCGAGGCACCGCAGTACGTCGTTCCAGATCGTCGGAACACCGGACGCCATTGTCACCCGGCGAGTTTCGATCATCTCCAGCAGCCGACTACCTTGCAGGAAACGATTGGGAAGGACGACGTCGGACCCTGCGGCGACAGCCGCGATCGCGAGCCCCCATCCGTTGGCGTGGAACATCGGGATCGCCGGCAACAGGCAGTCCCCTTCCGCCAGCCCGATCCCGTTGGCGCTCAACACAAGTGTGCTGTGCAGGTAGGTTGAGCGGTGACTGTATACCACGCCCTTCGGGTGCCCGGTGGTGCCGCTGGTGTAACACATTGCCGCAGCGGATCTTTCGTCGAGATCCGGCCACGCGTACTCGTCTGTCTCCGAACCGAGCAGGTCCTCGTAGCGCAGGACATCCTTGCCCGTGGCAGTCAGCGAGTCGATGTCACCGTCCCCCACGACGACGAGGGTGTGAACCGTCGGCATCTGCGCCAGCACCCGGGCCAGCTGATCCGCCAATGACACGTCGACGATCACGACCTCGTCTTCGGCATCGTTGGCGATGAAGACGAGTTGTTCATCGGACAGCCGGATATTCAGCGTGTGAAGCACCGCGCCCATGCAGGGCACGGCGAAGTAGGACTCGAAGTGTTCCTGGGTGTTCCACATGAAGGTGCCGACGCGCTGGTCGCCCGTCACGCCGACGCGGCGTAGGCCGTTGGCCAGCTGTGCGGCACGGCCCGCCAGATCGCGAAACGTGCAGTCTCGGAAACCATTCTCCATGGCGGTACTGACGGTGCGGTCGCCGTGCACCGTGCTGCCGTACCGCAGTACCGACGTCACCGTCAGCGGGAAGTCCATCATCGTGCTCAGCATCGGGGGCCCCTAACCCTGGGACTCGATGACGTCGTACGCGTCGTCTGCATACCGTGAGCGGATCAACTTCTTGTCGAACTTGCCGACGCTCGTCTTGGGGACCTCGTCGATGAACGCCCACCGCTCAGGCAGCCACCATCGAACGACTTTGTCGGACAGAAACTCTCGCAGGTCATCAGCGCTGACGTCGGCGTCCTCGTTGCGAACGATCACCGCCAGCGGCCGTTCGTCCCAGCGGTCGTCGGGCACCGCCACCACCGCTGCCTCGAAGACCTGCGGGTGTGCCATCAGCTGGTTTTCCAGTTCCACTGACGAGATCCACTCACCGCCGGACTTGATGACGTCCTTCGCGCGGTCGGTAAGCGTGATGTGTCCGTACTCGTCGATGCGGCCGACATCACCGGTACGCAGCCAACCGTCATGGAACTTCGTCCGGTCGGCATCCTGATAGTAGGACGCCGTCACCCACGGGCCGCGAAGCTCGATCTCTCCCACCGCTTTTCCGTCATTGGACAGCACCCCACCGTCGTCGTCGACGATGCGGGCCTCCGCGCCGGGCAGCATGCGGCCGGCGGTGTCGCGCAGCATCCAGTATTCGTCGCCGGTCACCCCGGCCGGAGGTTTGGCCAGCGCGACAAGCGGTGAGCTTTCGGTCATGCCCCAGCCTTGTAGCACACGCACCCCATGGTTTTCTTCGAAAGCTTTCATCATCGACAGCGGCACCGCCGAACCACCGGATGCCACCAGACGCAGCGACGACACGTCGCGCTCGCGGTGCGCTTCGAGGAACTTGAGGACGTCGTTCCAGATCGTCGGCACCGCAGCCGCAACCGTCGGCCGGTGTTTCTCGATCAGGTCGACCAGTGGTTCGGCCTGCATGAACCTGTCGGGCATCAACAGGTCGGCGCCGGCCATCACGGCGGCATAGGGCTGACCCCACGCGTTCGCGTGAAACATCGGCACGATCGGCAGGGTCCGGTCGGCATCGGTGATCTCGTTGGACCAGCACACCATCATCGAATGTAGATAAGTCGACCGATGGCTGTAGACCACACCTTTCGGGTTGCCGGTGGTGCCACTGGTGTAACACATTGCCGCAGCTGACTTCTCGTCCAGCTCCGGCCAGTCGTACACCGTCGGCTGGTCTGCGAGCAGATCGTCGTAGCGGACGACGTCCTTGCCGGTCGCACTCACATCGTCCAGATCGCCTTCCCCGACCACCACCACTGTCTGCACGGTCGGCATGTCCGGCAGAACCGCGGCAAGCAGGGGCAGAAGGGAACCGTCGACGAGGACCACCCGGTCGTCGGCCTGCTCGGCGATGTAGGCCAATTGGGCGGCCGGCAGTCTGATGTTGAGGGTGTGCAGCACGGCGCCCATGCACGGAATCGCGAGATAAGCCTCCAGATGTTCCTGGTTGTTCCACATGAATGTGGCCACGCGTTCGTCACCGGTGATACCCAGGCCGCGCAGGCCGTGCGCGAGTTGCGCAACGCGTTCTCCGACGAGCCGGTAGGTCGCCTCGCGGTGGCCGTCGGCAGTCGCGGTGATCACCTTCCGGTTGCCGTGCCACCCTGTGCCGTGCCGGAGGATCCCAGTCACCGTCAACGGGAAGTCCTGCATCGTGCTGTCCACTACTGCCACCCCTTTAAGTCTGCTCTTCGCGCAAGCGGCTCATCGTTTATGTCTGCTCTTCGCGCAAGCGGCTCATCGCCCCTCGACGCGTTGTTGTCCATCTTGGCGCGGAGGAGCATCCTCGACGCAAAGATTCGGCCGAACGATTCACAGAAGGGCGCACCCATGAAGACGAAGGCCGCGATCCTCTGGGGCGTGAACCAGAAATGGGAGGTCGAGGAGGTGGACCTCGACGGGCCCAAGGAGGGCGAGGTCCTGGTCAAGATGACCGCCAGCGGCCTGTGCCACTCCGATCACCACACGGTCACCGGTGACCTTCCCGCACCACTGCCGATGGTCGGAGGGCATGAGGGTGCCGGCGTCGTCGTCGAGGTGGGAGCCGGGGTCAAGGAGATCGCGGACGGCGACCATGTGGTACTGACCTTCCAGCCGGCATGTGGGCGCTGCCGGCCGTGCGCACGCGGCATGAGCAACCTGTGCGATCTCGGGGCGAAGATCATGAAGGGCCCTCAACTCGACGGCACGTTCCGATTCCACGCTCGCGGCATGGACATCGGACAGATGCTGCTGCTCGGCACATTCTCCGAATACGCGGTGGTCCCGACCGCCTCGGTGATCAAACTCGACGACGCCGTGGCGTTGGACACCGCCTGTCTGCTCGGTTGCGGCGTGACCACCGGTTACGGCAGCGTCGTCCGGACCGGCGAGACGCGTCCGGGTGACACGGTGGTGGTGATGGGCATCGGCGGAGTCGGGATCAACGCCGTCCAGGGTGCGAAGATCGCGGGCGCCCGCAATGTCGTCGCCATCGACCCGATCCAGTTCAAGTTGGACCGCGCACTCGAATTCGGCGCCACCCATGTCGCGAGCAGCGCCGACGAGGCGCGGCCCCTCATCGCGCAACTCACCCGCGGCGAGTTGGCCAACGTGTGCGTCGTGACCACCGACGTCGCCGAAGGCGCCTACGTGGGGCAGGCCCTGAGTCTCGTCGGCAAGCGGGGGCGTGTCGTCGTCACGGCGATCGGACGTGCCGCCGACAAGGCCGTCGACATGTCGCTGTTCGAGCTCACCCTCTGGGAAAAGCAGGTGCGCGGAAGTCTGTTCGGCTCATCCAATCCGCGCACCGACATCTTCGAGCTCGTCTCGCTTCACGACAGCGGGCAGCTCCTGCTCGACGAGCTCGTCACCCGGGAGTACCCGCTGGAAGACATCAACCAGGGCTTCGACGACATGCTCAGCGGGGTCAATCTCCGCGGGCTGATCCGCTACTGAACGTTTCCCTGCGCCGGCCCCGGAAGTCGGCTGTGGACTCAATGGATGTCGAAATCCCGGTCGCCGTCGGCGGTGCTGACCTTGTCGAGGATCAGCTGTGCCGCACAGTGCCGGTCGGTTCGGTTGCCTGCGGCCCGGACGTCGAGTTGCCGGTCGGCCTGTTGGGGTGTGTAACCGCGGCCGATCAGCACGCCGATGGCCTGATTGATGTCACACGCCGCTTGTAGTTGGACGGCGGTGTCCGGTCCGGCAGGAGTGGTGAGGTGCTCGTCGAGGGTGACGTCGGTCAGTGGCCGGCACGTCAGCCAGGTCAGATCCGCAGCGACGTCGACGAAGGTGCCCGGCGTCCCGGCGTAGATGATCAAGGTGACCGGCGCGGCCTCACGGCCCGCGCGCGCGCTTGGAAGCAGCATGTGCAGTGATGTGCGGATGTCACCGACGACGGCCCCTTCGACCAGTACAGTGACAGTGCACGACGAATCGCTTTGGGACACAACCACGCTCAGGCCGAGGTAGCTCGGTACCGCGGCTGCGGCGTCGAGGGTCAAATGGTGCAGGGTGCGCGCGATTTTAATATCGGGTTCATCGAGCGCTTCGGTCAGGATGGCCAGTGCGGCGGCCGCCTCCGCGGTGATCCTCACGTGCTGCGTGCTCCGCTGGGCGCTCCCGGGCGCCGGTCGAACCTGCCAGAGCCGAGCAGAGCGAATCGCGGTGCGCGGTGGAGGACTTCGGTACGCGGGTCAGGACCCTTCCCGGGACGGTGCCTCCGCTGTCAACCGTACGCCGGACACAAACCGCACCGACACCCTGGCCACGGCAGAGCCCGAATCAGATCTGACTATGTCGGGCGCGGGCGCGGCGAACGGCCTCGTCGATCAAGCGCTGCGACACGTCGGCCAACTTACGGTGCTCGGATTGACTCATTGCCCGCAACTGGGTGAACGCATCCTCGCTGCTGCGCCCGCTGCGTCCCCGCAATAGGCCGATCGCTTGATCGATCACCGGCCGGGTCGACAGCGCGGCCTGCAACTGAGCCGTCAGCGCGACCGCCTGAGAAAGGACGTGAGCGTTGTGCACGGCGACCGCCGCGGGTTTGGCGAACAGCTCCCCGAACTCTGCGGCGTGCTCATCGAAGACGTTCTTGTCGTGGGCGTAGACGTTGATCGCCCCGACCACTTGGCCGGGCAGCAGCAGAGGCAATGACAACGCGCTGTGGACACCCAGCCTGCCCACGCGAGGGCCGAAACGGGGCCACATCTTTTCGCCACCCAACGATCCAGAGCGCACTGTGCGGCGCTCCAAAGCGGCGGTGATGCAGGGGCCCTCCTGCAGGGTGACGTACTGGATTCGGTCGATCTCTTCGACAAACGGCGCACTGGCGGCGAGCGCTTCCACGATGTTGGAAACCCGGTCGATGCGCAGCAGCGTCACCCCGGCACCGTCAGCGCCCGGGATCGCGTGCACCGCGAACGCCGCCACCTCGGCCAACAACTCAGGCAAACCCAGACTGCCGGCCACCAGACCCGCCAAGTCGCTGATCGCAGCCTGCAGATCGGCGGCCTCAGCCCCGGACTGGGAGGAGGCCGGTGCCTCCACCGGTGAACTCAGGATGCTCCTGTCAGACTCCGTCAACTGCGTTACCTGCGATCAATAGTCCAGCCGTAGCCCGGCATCCCAGGCGCAGACTGCGACGATGTACGAACGCGCGACCGGCACTGGCTGGTGTGGCAGATCAACACTACCGGTTGCCGCCCCCACCAGCGTGGCAACCAGGCAGACGAACGCGGTTCACTTAAGCCGCAGGTCAGCCGCCAGGGGTGTAACGTCGAGGGTGCTGAGAATTTCAGCTGGTTCGGCACGGGTTCGGCTGTCCGCCGCAGAACTCCAGGAGCGCTGCTCCGAGGCCCACATTCCGGTGATCGTCTGCACGTCGGGATCACCATGATTGTTTCACTGCGCTTTCCAGTTCGATCCGCGCCTTCGCGGCGCGTTCCAACCGACGTACGACCATGAAGACGCTGATCTTCGTGGCCATTGGTCTGGTCGTGCTCTTGCTTCTGCTGGCGGCGATGTCCATTCGGGTGGTCAAGCAATACGAAAACGGCGTGCTGTTCCGCTTGGGCCGCGTGATCGGTGAACGCAAGCCCGGCCTGCGGATCATCATCCCGTTCGTCGATGTGCTGCACCGGATCTCGTTGCGAATCGTGACAATGCCGATCCAGTCGCAGGGGATCATCACCCGCGACAATGTCAGCGTCGACGTCTCGGCGGTGGCGTACTTCAAGGTTGTCGACGCGGTCAAATCGGTCGTGGCGATCGAGAACGTCGGTGCCGCAATCGATCAGATCGCCCAGACGACGCTACGCAAGGTGGTCGGGCAGCACACCCTGGATGAGACGTTGTCCGAGACGGACAAGATCAACCTCGACATCCGCGCCATCCTCGACGACAACACGATCGAATGGGGCGTGCTCGTGACGCTGGTCGAGCTCAAAGACATCCAGTTGCCCGACAGCATGAAACGGGCGATGGCGCGACAGGCCGAGGCGGAGCGGGAGAAACGCGCGAAGATCATCAATGCCGAAGGCGAATCGCTCGCCGCGGCGGCCTTGGGCGACGCGTCAGACACCATGATGGCTCACCCGCTCGCGTTGCAGCTGCGCAATTTGCAGACCCTGGTGGAACTCGGCGTCGACAAGAACACCACCGTGGTGTTCCCGGCTCCGCTGATGTCGACCATCGCCGAGTTGGGAACCTTCCTGGCGCGTGAAGATGCCGCTGCGGCCGGCCTTCCACCTCAGCCACCCATCCCGCTCGTCGAACCGGGGACGGCCAACGGGTCTTATGGGCCTGCGCGGAGCCAACCGTGATCAGACTCGTTGAGTGGGTCGGACTCGTCCTGTACTTCTTCTGGAAATTGCGCCGCGCCACCGGTCGCGGGCAGGCCAGGTCGCCGGACTCACCCGACGCTCACACCGTCGCAGCACGAGTACGCGAAGTCGACCCGGTGCATTCGTCGCCGTTTGGGGACGCGTGGACCGCGCACGACGAGCGCCAACTCATCCGGCTACTCTCCGACGCGGCGCCGTGACCCGCAGTCGCCGCTACCGGATCAGACGCCGGCGGGAACCAGCGCCGCCCGCGCGTCGGGTATCGCGACGGGCTGTACCTCGATCACCTTGTCGAACGGCGCCGTCGGAGTGACGGCGAACGCGGTGACGGTGCCGGCATAGTCAGCGACATACAGCTGGCTGCCGCTTGGACTCAACGCGATGCAGGACGGCTGGGCGCCGACCACGATCGTGTCGATGATTTCGTTGGTGATCATGCACAGCACCGCGATCGCGTCATGGAAGACGACGTACATGGGGGTGCCGTCGGCGCCGAGCGCGAACTGGGTGGGCGTGCCACCGATCCACGCGCTGTTCAGCGACCGTCGGCTCTTCATGTCGATCGTTTCGACCACGCCACCGTGCTCAGGATCGCAGCCCAGCACATGTGCGACATTGCCACGCAGCACAACGTCGCGGATCGGCGTCGCCGTGGGCACGGAAGTGATGACCCGCCGCCTGGCCGGGTCGACCACGACGAGGCTGCCACCAGCGGCGTCCGAGACGGCGACGACGACCAGTCGGCCGTTGGGCGAGATGCGCACCATGTTGACCACATCACCGGCAGTCGACGCCAGATCCACGGTGTCCGCGTCGCCGGATTCGACGTCGACGATCGCCAGCGCCGGGATTCCGTCCGAATCTCCGGCAACGAACAGCTGCCTGCCGTCGGGACGCGCCGCGACACCGGCGATGTGCAGCTCAAGCGGAAGACTTGCCAAAAAAGCGTGAAGTCCTGTGTCGAGCGCCGTCACCGAGTCGTAGGTCGGGGCGGCGGTAGCGACGAACGCACGATGGCCCGCCATCGAGATCGCCGACGGCTCGCCAGTCACCGGGATCACGGCTTCCTGCGTCAAAGATTGGGTGTTCAGAACTGACACTGTGTTGTCGCCGCTGCTGGCGGCCACCAGGGTGGGGCCACCGACTGCGATGTCGACGATCGGGCCATGGCCTACATCTACCGAGCCGAGCAGACCGGCCTCGCGAGGTCGTGTGTCCGCAGCAGGCATCGTCAAAGCTTTCGCGATTGTCATTGGAACCTCCGCCGGCACGCACGCGCCGGCACTAGATATGTCGCTGCGCTGAAGAAGCGCAGATCCCGATCGAGTCTAGCGAGCGGTGTCCCCGCCGACGCCGCGTTGGCCGGCGAGCCTCGCGAATGCGGAGCTGTTCTCTCAGGACCTACTTAGACAAACCAGGGAACTTATCGTGAAGTTAACGTCCGATTACAGCCGGATGCCGTCTGACGTGCGGGTCGACTTCGGCGCCCCACCAGTTGGCCGACGCCTGAGCAACCACCGTTCGTAACGAATTCTTAGTATCGGCCGGGCAAATGAGGGGTAAATCACACGGCAGACTCGGGCAGTTCGCCGCGGAATCGGCCCGCCCGCGGTCGCGATCCGCCGTCGAGGAGGCGATCACGTCACTAGGTTTGATCGCCATGGAGAAAGTGATTGCGCTGCTTCGTGACGACGGACGCGACGACAAGTGGTGCGCCAACCTGCGCGGCCCGGTTGCCGACGAGATTCTGGGGCTGGGTGTGGCCGGGTTAGCGGTCAACGTCCGCGACGACGCAGTGCGCGGATCTTTGATGACGTTGACCACACTCACACCGCCCGTGGTAGCCGTCGTGAGTATCTGGACCGACCAGTGCTACGGACCGCAATTGCGCAAGGCCGTCTCCGTGCTGGCAGGGCAGTGTCATTCGGCCGCGGCGTATTTGGTTACGGAGTCGGTGCCACTGCCACCGCCGAACACTGAAACAGGCCAGCGCACAATCGGTTTGGCGAACATCGCCTTGCTCCGCCGTCCGGCGCACCTCGACCGCGAAAGTTGGTTCGCCCGCTGGCAACTGGACCATACGTCGGTGGCCGTCGAGACGCAGTCGACCTTCGGGTACACACAGAACGCGGTATGGCGTGCCCTCACCCCAGATGCGCCGGCCATCGACGGAATCGTCGAGGAGTTGTTCCCGGCAGCCGCGATCACCGATCTGCATGCGTTCTTCGGCGCCGCGGACGACGTTGACTTGCAGGACCGCATGAGCCGAATGATCGCCAGCACATCCGCCTTCGGCGCCAACGAGAACATCGACACGGTTCCGACGAGTCGCTACGTGCTACGCACGCCATTCGTGAAAAGCATGGAATAAGTCCACAATCGACGGCCGTCAGGGACTAGCTTCGGCAGCGTGGCCGACCTCACGAACCGACAGATTTTGCTGCGACGCCGCCCCCGCGGGTTGGTCCAGCCCGACGACACCGAGTTGATCACCTCTGCGGCCCCCGAGCCCGCGGAAGGTGAGGCGTTGTTGCGCACCACGTACGTCGGCATCGATGCCGCAGCGCGTACCTGGTTGGACGACCAGCCTGGCTACCTTCCGCCGGTCCAGTTGGGCGAGGTCATCCGTGCGGCCGGGATCGGTGAGGTCGTGGAGTCGCGCTGCGAGGCGTATGCCGTCGGTGACGTCATCACGACGCTGACCGGTTTCCAGGACTACGTCATCATCCGCGACGACCTGTTCAGCACGCCTGTCGTCGGGCTGACGGACCAGTTGGCCGTGATGTCGGTGTACGGGCCAACGGGCGCCACCGCCTACTTCGGAATGACTGGTGTGGGCCGACCCCAGCCGGGTGAGACGGTGGTGGTCTCCGCGGCGGCGGGGGCCACCGGATCGGTGGCCGGTCAGATCGCCAGGATCGCAGGCGCGCGTGTGGTCGGTATCGCCGGCGGGCCGGAGAAATGTCGCGCGGTGGTCGAGGACTTCGGCTTCGATGCCTGCATCGACTACAAGCAGGGTGACCTGCCCGCCGCGCTCAAAGCGCACTGTCCGCGCGGGGTCAATGTCTATTTCGACAATGTCGGCGGCCCGATTCTCGACGCAGTGCTGGGCCGCTTGGCGCCCAAAGCCAGGGTGGTGCTGTGCGGAGTCATCTCCAGTTACCTCACCGGCGAGCACCCCGGGCCGGGCAACTACGTCAACCTGCTCGCCAAGACCGCGCTGATGCAGGGTTTCAACGCGCTCGACGAGTGGGGCCGTTTCGACGAGGCGTTCGCCGCGCTACGCGGTTGGGAGCAGGAAGGTCTTCTCGCGCATCGGGAGACCGTCTTCGAGGGCCTCGAGTCCTGCGTCGACGCACTCAACGGGCTGTTCACCGGAGCCAACATCGGCAAGATGCTCGTCAAGGTTTCGGAGCCGACTCCGGCGTAGGCGGGCGATCGCTCGCAGGCAGCACAAGGGCGCAGGCTCCGCCGGTGCCGTGATGGATCCGGTGCGCCGCGGGCACCAGCCGGCATGCGGTGGCGAGGGGTTCGCCGGTCCCCGGGTTCGCCGCGAACCGGGGGTAGCAGCCGCCGGCGATCAGAACACGCAACCGCGAACCCGCGCGGAAGCGGTGCGCCATCGCGTCGAGTTCGATTGTGACGGTTGTGGTTTCGGGCTCTGCGCGAGGGAGCCGACGGAACCCGTCGCTGACGTTTGTGGGCAGCCCCGCCGCATCGAGCTCGACGAGACGAATGAAGATGTCGACGTGCGGGTTGTCCGCCGAGTGCACGAGCTTGAACACCGGTCTGCCGATGACGTACAGATCCTCGGGTAGCGGGTCGCCGGTGAACGTGAGCACATCGGCCCGTTCGGCGAGCGCCACGTCGTCGCTCTGCGTGCCGACGGGGGCCATCACTCGACCACCCACTGTGGGCGTGGGATCGGCGGGGTCGAAGGTGAATGTCGAGGGCTCCGCGTCGGCGGGTGGCGGTGCCTCACCGAGTGCCCCGCCGGGCTGCAGGTAGAGGGACCGCTCGGCCATTGCCGGCGGCCAGTCGGTAAGCGTCAGCCAGCCGTGCCCGGTGACGAAGATCTGAACTCGTTCGCGTCGACGTGGCGGCGGGTCGTCCTCGAGATGAGTTGTCAACCACTGCAGCGCTTCTGACGCGAAGGTGGCGATCCCCTGGCGGAGCAGGCGCGCGTGGGTCCAGGGGCCGACCATGAGCGCGACCTCGACATCACGCTCACGCAGCCGGCGATATTGCTCGAGCGTCTGGTCGAAGAACGCGTCCTGCCATCCGTTGATGAGCAGTACCGGCACTTGCGACCGGTCCAGCGCAGCGGTGAACCGCCGTGGCGTCCAATACGGATCATCGCGGTCGGGGTGTTTCAGCCACGACTCGTACCAGGGTGCCCCGTCACCGAGCACTGCGCGCGCGGCCGCGTCGAGGGGCACCGCAGGCGTCTCGCCGTCGTCCTTCTCCTCCCGGGCCAGCAATGCTTGGAACCTTCTGCGCAGCGGGCCGGCCTCGTTCTGATGCGCCATGCCTTGCGACCAGCTGAGACAGTCCTGCAAAGTGAAGGAACCGGTGGTCCAGGCGGCGCTGTCGTCGTGGGGTCCCATGATGATGACTGCGGCCTTCAGCTCCGGTGGCGGCTCCTGCAGCAGTGCCCACTGCGCGAGTGCCAGGTACGACCCACCGATCGTCGCCAGTCGGCCGTCGAACCACGGCTGCTCGCGCAGCCAGCCCACGGTGTCGATACCGTCGTTGGTCTCGTTGATTGCGGGTTCGAAAACCCCTGCGGAACCGTATGTTCCGCGCACACTCTGGACGATGACGTGAAGGCCGCGCGCCGCGTACGGCTGCCCGAAAAACTGCGGCAACGGGTATCCCCTGCCGTAGGAGGCGCGGATCAGGATGGTTCCACGAGGGGTTGCAGTCACCGGTATGAAGTGATCGGCTACCAATTCGGCGCCGTCGCGCATCCGGATGCGCTCCCCTCGGATGACGCGGTAACGGTTTTCGCGGCGCGGCAGCGGGACGCTGCGCGCGACCGCACGATCAACGGAGCGCCTGATCAACCCGGTCAGCGCCGACTCTTGCGCGGGCGACCCCGTTGTCTTCATCCGCGAAAGGCTAGCCGAGGCGGTGGCACCGCAAACCTCGCGCGCCCGGATCGGTCTTTGCGGATACTTCGTCACCAGGACGGGTAGCGTCTCGAACTCATGACCACCGCAAGCCCGGAGGAGGACCCGGCCGCGCCGAAGGTTCTCGGGTCTCTGGGCCCGAACTGGTTCGCATCGGTGATGGGCACGGGGATCGTCGCGACCGCCGCTGCCACCCTGCCCGTTCACATCCCCGGGCTTCGCGTGTTCAGCGAAGTGGTGTGGGTGATCGCCGCGGCTCTGCTCGTCGTTCTCGTCATCTCCGTCGGCGGTCACTGGCTGCGACACCCGACGGTGGCACGCCGTCATGCCCGCAATCCGCAGATGGCCCACTTCTACGGCGCAGCGCCGATGGCACTTCTCACCGTGGGCGCGGGATCGATTCTGGTGGGCAGGGACCTGCTCGGTGAGCGGCTCGCCGTCGATCTCGACTGGGCGCTCTGGACGGCAGGCACTCTGGGTGGCCTGTTCACGGCCATCACCATCCCGTACCTCATGTTCACGCAGCACAGCGTCGAACCCGACGCGGCATTCGGCGGATGGCTGATGCCGGTCGTGCCGCCGATGGTCTCGGCAGCCGGGGGTGCTTTACTGATCGCGCACATAAGGCCAGGCTCTGCGCGACAGACGATGCTCTACGGCTGCTACGCGATGTTCGGGTTGTCAGCGGTCGCATCGCTGATCATCATCACGATGATCTGGACCCGGCTTGCCTACTACGGCACATCAGGCACGGCACGAGTCCCGACGCTGTGGATCGTGCTGGGGCCGCTGGGCCAATCCATCACGGCCGCTGGGCTTCTCGGGACCAATGCCGCGCTCGCTGTCGACCAGAAGCTGGCCGACGGCCTGAACGTCTTCGCCATCCTGTACGGCGTGCCGGTGTGGGGCTTCGCCACGCTCTGGATCGCGTTGGCGACCTCGCTGACGGTGAGGACGCTGCGCCGGGGGATGCCGTTCGCGCTGACGTGGTGGAGCCTGACGTTCCCCGTCGGGACGTTTGTCACGGGGACGACGCAGCTGGCGGTGCACAGCGGCCTGCCCGCACTTCGGGTCGCCGCCGTCGCCGCCTACGCCGGCCTGCTTGCCACCTGGATCATGGTGGCGATC
This sequence comes from Mycobacterium sp., assembly GCA_032159965.1. Taxonomy (GTDB): domain Bacteria; phylum Actinomycetota; class Actinomycetes; order Mycobacteriales; family Mycobacteriaceae; genus Mycobacterium. Next base: position 1,634 of record JAVHWG010000082.1, on the reverse strand, counting down.
CGCACCGCCCGGGGCAGCTTGCGGGGCAACCTGTTCCAGCCGCCGAGCACTGACCCCGTCAAGGCCCACAAAGATCACATCGCATAGCTGCGCCTGGCTGAGGTGAAGCCGCCGTGCGAAACATCTGTCGCGGCTGCGGGCTGGTCGGTACGCTCAATCCCGTCAGTTTCGGTGTCCCTTAGCGAAGGCGCCCGCATGCCGCCGATACTTCGTGAGCTGCTCCGCCCCCGTCGCCGAACTCTGGCATTCATTTTCGTCACCATGCTGGTGCAGATGGCCATGATCCTGGCGGCGCCGTGGCCGCTGAAGATCGTCATCGACAGCGTTATCGGAACCCACCGTCAGTTCCATTGGATCAACGCCATTCTGACGATGTTGGGAAGCAAGACGCACATTGCGGCCGCCGCGGGAATCGCGACCGTGGTGATCGCGGCGGCCGCGGGCGCCGCGATGTACGTCGGCAACTACCTCACCGAAAGCCTCAGTCAGAGCATCGGAAACGATCTGCGCTTACGGCTCTACCAACAGCTGCAACGGCTTTCCCTCGCCTATTACGATTCCAACCGGGTTGGCGCCATCCTCAGCACCCTGACCAGCGACGTCCAGACGATTCAGAGTTTCGCGTCGGTGTCCACGCTCAACATCGTGACCAACACCCTGACAGTTGCCGGAATCGTCGTGGTGATGTTCTTGTGCCGCTGGGATTTCACGCTGATCGCGCTGGCTGTGGTGCCGTTTCTGGCGATCTTCGTTCTCCGCGTCAACAAGGCAATCAGGAACGCCGTCAAGGAAGTACGGACGCAGCAATCCGAACTGGTAGCCACCATGCAGGAGGGTCTGCAGACGATTCAGGTGGTACAGGCATACGGGCGGGAGGATCTTCAGGAGCAACAGGTCCGCCGAGCCACCGCACAGACGATGACGGCGTGGCTGCGCGCCCGACGGAAATCGTCACTGCTGGCGCCGGTGATCAGCTTCGCCGTCGCGATGTGCACAGGCCTGGTGCTTTGGCGGGGATCGCTGCTCATCATGGCCGGTGTGATGACGGTGGGCGCTCTCACCATCTTTCTTGCCTATCTGGCCAGGTTTTTCCAACCCGTCCGCGACCTCGCCCAGATGACCAACACGGTCGCGCAAGTGGCGGTGGCACTCGAACGCGTCCGCGCGGTCACCGAGGCCGACAAGGTGATTCCGGAAAGGCCTGGCGCGCAGGATGCGCCGCCGCTACGCGGGGAGATCGTGTTCTCTCACGTGGCATTCGGGTACAAGCCGGAAGTTCCGGTGTTGCGCGACATCACGTTCACGGTCAGCCCGGGGCAGATGGTCGGTGTCGTCGGCCCCACGGGCGGCGGCAAATCAACTGTCGTCAGCCTGATTCCCCGGTTCCGCGACCCTGACGCCGGACAGATCACCATCGACGGCGTGGATGTCCGCGACTACAAGCTTCGCGGACTGCGCAGTCAGATCGGCTTCGTGTTACAGGACACGGTGCTGCTGCGCGGAACCATTCGGAGCAACATCGCGTTTGGGCGCCCCGATGCGACCGACGAACAAGTCGTCAGGGCAGCCGAATTGGCGAATGCGCACGATTTCATCACCCGCATGCCCGAGGGTTACGACACTCTTGTCGGTGA
>JAVHWG010000075.1:0-3082 GCA_032159965.1 Mycobacterium sp. | reverse complement strand
GCCAAGACCTCGGCGAGAGACGTGGCGACCGGCGGGAACACGAAGTCATCCGGAATGTCCTGATTGTTGATGTCGATCACGATTTTGCCGTCGAGTAGCGACGCCGAGCTGAGCACCTGGGCGGGATCGACCCCGCGTGCGGTGTAAACGACAATCTCGCCGAACTCGGCGGCCGCATCGTTGTCGCCGGCCCGCACGCGGTCGGTCGCACCTACTCCGGGCGCCAGTGCCACGGCCGCCTCTGACTGTGCTGGTGTTCTAGAGCCGAAGCACACCTCATGACCGACCTTGGCGAACACCAGGCCCAGCGAGCGCCCCATGTTTCCGGAGCCGATGATGCCGATTCGCTTGGCCTCAGCCATGATCACTCCTTCGTTGCACCAGCGCGAGAGACATATTGGGTCTGCCAGCGCCTGTGCGCAGGCTCAGCTCGAGTACCGCTGTCGAAGATTGTCCTCCTCGCGCGGTGAGTCGGCACCGGAGCGGCATCGCCATCGAGCCCGCCGGGGGAAGACTGAGCGTCCGGTCAGGATTGAACTCTTCTGACACGGCAGGGCAACGGCCCGAAAACCCTTCTTAACAGCATAAGTTCATCACCGGAGATCACTGTAGATATCTGTGACTGTGGACAAATTGTGGGCAAAGTGTGGGCCCCGCACGGCGCACGATCATCGACCGGCTGTGCGAGCACGGCAAACTCTCCTTCAGCCGATCAACCGACCTCGACTGAGGCGCGCAGACACCCTCAGCGATCGGCTGCGCACTGCGGCCCGACACCGCCGATGGCACCGACCGCAAGGGCAAAACTGCGGCCACGACGTTGGTCCAGAAAACACCGACCTACGTTTGGCGATTTGCTTCCGGCTCACCCGGCCAAGGACCTTGTGGAACTTCTCGAGGCACTCGGCGTTGGGTGCGTCGTGGAGGGCGTCTCGGCGTATTCACCCATATCACAGAGCTCGGCTACTGCTAGCTTCTGCGAAGACGACCTAGAAGATGACGGACGGACCCTTATCCCTCTGACTGGGCGGAGTCACGTCACCTTGCCGACCCGCCATGGGCGCTAGGGGCTGCCGAGTTGTCCTGACAGCCAGGGAGCGTACCGGGCTAGCTCTTCTCTGAACGAGTCCTTCTTCAGCAGATACGCCCAGGGCTCGAGCGGGATGAATCTGTTCTGCTCGATGAGCGCGACCTGCTGCGGACTGTACATGGGGGCGCCAATTCCGGTATTCCGGAAGCGACGCAGCCGATTTGCGCTGTTGGTCGCAAGTGGCTGGCGGAGCACAAAACCTGCATTCGGGACCGATAGGCTCTCGACATTATCCCATCCGGTTTCAAGCCGAAACCCATTCTGATACAAGCCAATACCCTCCTGGGAGAGATCAAGATGGGGACGCCGCGACAAGTAGTAGAAGCCGAGGGCGAACAAGAGCATCACGCCACCTGTAACCGCCAGTGGAGGGAACGAGGCGAGGCTGAAGCCAATAAGGAGAAGCGCCAACACTCCAAATAAGCCCGGAGTGAACCACAGCCGTAGCGGACTTATGCGGTATACGTGACGCGAAGCCTCCCGTCGTGCCATCGGCATCCAATCTGTTTGGGCAGTGCAACAGTCGTGTTAATCGTCGCACGCTGGCAGTCAGGCCCGGGACGTCACCAGCGAGTAGCTGTGCCCAGCCACGCAGGCTATTACTGAGATGTGTTTTCCTCGTCTGAATTAGGAAGCGGAACTTCCGCTCCCTCGACTGCCGGCGGCACATAAATATCCGACGAAACGGAGCACGAGTAAAACGTTGGGTTGCGTGTCATAACAGGTTGAGGGTGACAGGCGCGTGCTTGGCGCGGTGCCCGTGGCGCCCAAAATGGACAGACCGATAACCAAGACACGCATGTGCCGGCGGGCGGTGGCGGGAATGCGCTAGGGAAGCACTCGGTGACTCTCCTCGGTGCTGACGTGTAGCCCGTCACCTTCCGGGGCGGCGGGCTGGATGTATTTGCCTTAAGCCTGTCAGCCTGGGAGTTAGCTGTATTTTTACAGTTCCCCGATATTTGCTCGGGGCCTCCTGGGACCATTCTTCTCATCGCCTGAACGGCGGAGGGTTAGCGACGACGACGCGGTACGAAATCACCGTTCGCGCGACCACAAACGCCCGTCGAGAGGCCAAAGGAGAACAATCATGACTCGAAAACGAGTTTTTGCACCATTTGTCGCCGCGGCGGCCTGCGCCCTGGTGTCGGGGATAGTGGCAGCGCCGATGGCGCACGCCGATGCACTCTCTGACATTCGAGCGGCCGTCAACAACGCACGCGCAGGCACACCGTGTGGGGCACTGAACTACAACGTTAACCTCGAAGGCAACGCGCAGGCCGACGTCGGAAATAAATTGCCCGGGGTGCCCCCCAGCGGCAAATACGACGGCAAGACAGCAGAAATCAATGGTTACGGCGATCCTACGAGCACCGCGGTCGGCGACCTTATGGCAAAGGCCAGGCCCCTAATCGGCGACTGCAGCTATAAAGACTTCGGTGTGGGCTTCTTTCGGTCCAGCGGGATTGACGCGGTGGCCGTCGCGCTGGGTGAGCCGCACGCAGCGCCCAAACCCGTCGAGCCGCAGACCAAGCAGTGCCCCGACGGGGGCCCGGTCATTCCGGTCGCACAACAATGCCCCGCAGCCGCGCCGCAGACCAAGCAGTGCCCCGACGGCGGACCCACCGTTCCGGTCGCCGACGCCTGCCCGGTGAAGAAGGTCGCGCCGACCAACGCCGTGACCATGACCGTCAAAAAGGCAGGTCTGCAGGTCAACGTTACTGTGAGCAATACGTCGGATCTGGCCGCGCAGTGCACCTACGATGCGACAGAAGCTAATGGCCTAGGCCCGGCCGTTCACCGCGACTTCAACCTTGCTGCTAAGGGAAGTACGACGCTGAACTTCCCGGCTCCGCTCATCGGGCAGTCGTACAACCTGGTGTCAGCGTGCAACGCTAATTTCGAGGGTCAGAGTGTCCAGATCGGCCGCGACACCGGGAGTGCGTAGTAGATAACCGTCTGCGACGGCCCGGCATTGACCGGGAAGCGATTACT
>JAVHWG010000057.1:0-2613 GCA_032159965.1 Mycobacterium sp. | reverse complement strand
ATCGTAATCAACTGATAGATTGATAAACGAAAGAGTTGACTAGTGGGGATGCCTGACGCGGAACTCGACCGGGCATTCATGGCGCTCGCAGACCCGGTGCGTCGTGACATCGTCGCCCGCCTGTCGCGCGGACCTGCCACGGTGAACGAACTCGCAGCGCCGTTTTCGATCACCAAACAGGCTGTCTCCAAGCACATCTCGGTGCTCGAGCACGCGGGCCTCGTCACCAGGAGCCGGGACGCGCAGCGCCGGCCTGTGCACCTCGACGCGGCGGCGCTGGAGAACCTCACCGCATGGATCGACCGGTACCGGCTGGACGCCGAGCGGAACTACCGCCGACTCGACGCCTTGCTCACCACCATCACCGAAGAAGAAGGGAAGAAAAAATGACGCACGCACTGGACATCAACGCACCCGTCGACACGCTGGCGATGGATTTCACCCGGGAGTTCGACGCGCCCGTGGCGGCGGTCTTCCATGCGCACGCCGATCCGGACCTCGTCAAGCAGTGGCTGGGTCCGCACGGGATGGACATGCACGTCGACCACTGGGATTTCCGCACCGGCGGCGGCTACCGCTACGTGCACAGCAACGACGGCGGTCGATACCGGTTCAACGGCGTGTTCCATGCGGTGCGGGACGACGACCTGATCATCCAGACCTTCGAATTCGAGGGTGCACCGGACATGGTCAATCTGGAATACATGTGGTTCGAGGACCTCGGCGACGGCCGCACCCGCTTACGGGGCCGGTCGATCTGCCCGAACACACAGGCGCGCGACGCTCTGCTGGCGTCGGACATGGAAGACGGGATGATCCAGAGCTACGAGCGGCTCGACGGCGTGCTGAAATCACTCTGACCTGTTCACCCGGCTACCGCGCGCCTCTCGTCGAGGTGCGCGGTAGCCGATGGCTCAGCGGCTTACCAGCGCCGCGAAAGACGCGAACGGCGCCCGAACGTCCGGCGCCCGCCGCCGCCGACGGCCATCGTCACCAGCGCCACACCCAGAGCCGCCACGATGACCTGGACGAGGAGTTCGCCCCAGTCGACACCTGGTGTGCTGGTCGGAATGCCCATCATCCGGGCCAGTGCCGTCCCGATGAACGCCGCGACGATCCCGACGAGGATGGTCAGCCAGATCGGGAGAGGCTGCTTGCCAGGAAGCACAAGCCGACCGAGGAAGCCGATTACAAGACCGATGACGATTGCGCCGAGAATGCTGCCGATTGTCATGTTGACTCCTATCGAAGTGGTGAAATCGGCATACCCTCGTCGGCACCAAATAAACGCACGCGCAAATTAACGCCGCGCCGAAATGGCAAGCAGCGTCGACTTTTCGCGAAGATCGCGAACGTGCCTTCTGCGTCGGTGAGTTCAGGCGGGACTTGACCGCTCAGATCAACTCAGGCACACGCAGGTGAGCGAGCGCCAGCTCGAACTCACCGACGTCGAGTTGCTCGGCGCCGAGCTCGCGAAGCCGCGCCACCCGTAGCGAGCGCGCGGCTTCCCTGTTCCGATCCATCGCACGTGCGTCGTCGAACGTCACCGACGACACCGCACGGCGAGCCGACCTGTCGATCATCAAGCTTGCGCTGCAGAATCCGTCGAGCTCCTCCAACGCCGGCAACACCGATTCCCGGTAGAGCCCGACCGATCGATCCAGCTGTCCGTGCGGGAGCTTGAACCACGTGGCACGCACGGCAGCGCCTTCCGTCGAGCGGTGGTCACGATGCACGATCGCTATCTCCCACGTGGCGACCGTCGCACTGCCCCGGAAGCTCTCGGTCATCCGATCGCGAAGCGGCGCGACCGTCTGAGCGCTCGCGTCCATGGCGTCGGTCGTCTCCCATGCCGTGGTGGTGATGCAACTGCCGGATTCACGATCGACCAACAGCGATATGCCGATGCACCCGTCCATGGACTCGACCGCAGGCATGACTTCGTCATACACATAGGCGATGCCCGCGTCGATGGACTCCGGTTGCGCATCAATCGTCGTAGAGCGTGCGCGCACGATCGTCTCCCTCTTTCGGGGCGGCGCTGGGGCGGCGCTGCCGGTCCGCCTCCAAAGTACTGCGATGTCGGCGCGCTGACAGGCGCTCAGCATCGATTAGCGCGCCGAAATCGCTCGTCCGTAGGCTGGAGTCATGGATTCCGCCGTCCTCGACGTCGACACCACCCGCCGACGCATCGTCGATCTGACCGACGAGATGCGTTCGTTCTGCGCGTCTCGCGGCGACGGCCTGTGCAATGTGTTCGTCCCGCATGCCACGGCCGGTGTCGCAGTGATCGAGACCGGCGCAGGCAGCGACGACGATCTGCTGGACGCACTGGAGCGATTGCTCCCGCGCGACGACCGCTACCGTCACGCCCACGGTTCGCCGGGCCACGGAGCGGATCACGTGATGCCCGCGCTCGTCGCGCCTTCCGTGACCGTGCCCGTCCAAGGCGGCAACCCGCTGCTTGGCACATGGCAGAGCATCGTGCTGGTGGACCTCAACCGTGACAACGCCCGCAGGTCGGTGCGCCTCAGTTTCATCGAAGGCTGAGCCGCCGGCCAAGGGCACCGGCCGCTGTCCCCGGACGTTGGATTTATTGCAAACCGGTAAGGT
>JAVHWG010000052.1:0-22987 GCA_032159965.1 Mycobacterium sp. | reverse complement strand
GTACGCGACAACCTTGCGCATATGTCCGTAGTCGTCCTCGGCGAGGTCGGCCTTGTTGGCCCGCAACAGCTTGACGATTCGTCGTCCACTGGCATGGCCGGTCGATTCGCCACCGCTGTTCTTCTGGCCAACGCTCCTGGACTCGGCGCTGTCAAGCCACCGATCAAGTTCTTGGGCCGTCATGTTGACCGCGTGGCGAAACTCGTCGTAGGTGGTGCCGTTGTCGTCGGACACTCAGCTCGACTTCCGTTTCAGCGCTTGCGGCTTGTGCACCGCGTCATTACCACTCTTCTCGCTGCGCACACGGTACTGCGGGTCGTCCTCGGACGCGCGAACCGTGCGTTTGGCCGCCGTCGTATCAGAGGTGATCTTCTCTTCGACGGTTCCCTCGGCGGTGCTGCCGTGACTCTGCCACGTCACCTTGTCGCCTTTGTGGAGTTCTTTTTCACCCATGCCTGGGGGGTACCCCGCGGCTCGCGATTCGACGCGTCGCAGAGTTCAGTGTTCAGATTTCAGTGTTCCGCGGCGGCGAGGGGCGACGTGTGGCGACGGGCGATCGCCGCACGCACGACGTGCGCGCCGACCGCAGCGAATAGCAGGAACAGCCACACTTCGGCTGGCGGATGCGTCAACTCGGCAGTGAAGATCGCGGCGAACACGGGCGCGTTCTGCGTGATGCCCAGAACCGCCGCGCCTGAAATCAGAGCCAACGTCGGCACGCTGGCCGTCCCGCCCAAGTGGTTTACCACCAACGCAACGCACGCGCCCATCGCCACGCCCGTCGACAGTGCCGGTGTGAGCATGCCGCCGACGGCACCCGCGCGCAGAAATAACGCCGTCAGCGCGGGCTTCAGCAGCACGATGATCGCGACCCCGAGCAGAGTGTCACCACCGGAAAGGCTTTCCAGCACGATGCTCCTGCCGTTTCCCGGCATCTGCGGCATCCATATCGACGCCGTGCCGGTGGCAAGTCCGGCCAGGCCGATCGCGGGGATGATGATCCACGATGTCGCGGGCGTCTGCGGCCGTGCTCTGGCCATCAACCCGTTGAAGGCGGTGCCGACCAGCACGGCGAGCGGCATCGCCACGACCGCGAATATCAGCGCCTTCTGCGTGAAATGTGTTTCGGGCCAGACGAACGTCGGCGCCCCGTGCGACACGGGCCAGACAGTCACGGTGGCAATGCACGACGTCGCTACGGCCACACACACCGCGAGCGGTTTCCAGCTCCGCAGGATGATGCCGAGCGCGAACAGTACCCCCGCGGCAGGCACGTTGTAGACGGCCGCCAGACCTGCGCCCGCCGCGCTGGCGAGCAGGATCTTGCGATGTTCCGGCGGGATGGATCCGTGCCGAATCCACAACTCAGTGAACGACGCTGCGAACAGTCGCGGCGCCTGCTCGCGACCCAGTGAGGCGCCGGAGCCGACCGCCAGCACTTGCAGCAACGCGTCGATTCCCATCGGCCCGTGCGCAAATGGACGGCCCGACCGGATTCGATCGGTGAGGCTGGGCACCGTCGCCCGGCGGCGCAACACCCACCAGCCCAGTCCCGCCAGCATGCACCCGAGTGCAGGACCCAGCAGCCGTCGAGCGATGGACGCCTGCCGCACGCCGGCCAGCAGCGGGCCTTGCTCGTAGCCGTAGGTGACGTGCTCGATGGCCCGCACGACGACAGTGGTGAAGCCGCCGGCGATCCCGCTGACGACGCCGGTCACCAGGATGGCGGCGGCAAAGGTGACGTACCGCTGAGTCCGGCTCACCCGATCGTTTCCAGCGGGCGGGGGCGGACCGACCCGAGGGTCAGCACTGCCGGTTCCACTCGATCCAGCCCGTGCCCGCGCGCCCGTCGGACGTGCGGATCGACGCCCACGATCGGGCGAACGAGGCGACCCTGCCGTCCGGCGCGACGAGCCTCAGCGGTGCGTGGGCCAAGATGTCGGCGCCCACGGTGAGACCGCCCGGGTTCAATGTGATTTCGGTGGTGACCGGTAACCCGTTGTCCGCGAAGACCGCTCGCGCCTCGGCGGCGGAAAGCTCGACCAACAGGTCGTCGGGTCCCTGGATGTAGCCAACCCCGATCGGTGGCGTACCGGGAATGCGGAGGTCGACGGCGTGCAGGTGCGTTCCATCCGCGAGATGCAGTGCGCTCCACACCCATTCCATGGCCCACCAGTCGCGTACTCCCCACGAGTGATCCCGCTGGCCCGGCGCCGCGTCGAACCTCGTGCGCCGACCGTCCACCGTGACCGTACCTGTGACCGAGCACGGTATCTCATACCGTGGTGTGAGCCGGTATTGATACGGCGTGCCGACTGTCGACCACTCGAGATCCATGCTGACGTCGACGCTGTCGCCGGCCTCCCCCCGCAGCAATGCAGACGGGTCGTCATGCGATTCGCCCCGGCCCTGCAGATGCACGCGGTAGGTCTGCAGCGGCTGCACAACCTCATGAGTGAACTCGAGGGTGTCCGTCCGCACGGCGAACGGATTGTTAAGTGGTGCATGGAAATCGAGCACGGCGACGGTCGGCTGGTCGGGGCCGCACAGCAGCGCCGTGAACCAGGCGACTCCCTCGTTCGGGGTCAGCCCGAAGCGGACGTATCCACCCGTGCGCTGACCTTCGTCGACGAAATCGCAGTACCAGCTTTCGTTCCAATTGGCCTCGGCCCCGGCCGGATGCGCGAATTCGTCAGTCTGCTCCGGTTGCAATGGTTGAGGCATCGCGGGCTCGGGCAGCAATGCGAGCGCATCGAGGTCGAGCACCTGCTCGCAGTGCCGTTCGATCATCGTCATGAACATGTCGTCGCCGCGGTCGGTGCGCGCCACCAGCATTGGCGACACAATCGCCATCATCACGCCGAAGAAACTCTGCCGCCGCACGCCATCGCGAACGTCGTCCAAAGTCAACGACGTCCGGGATCCGAGCGCCTGGTGATAAAGCGCGGTCAGCTGCTCGCCGTGGGCGCGACGCACCGGCACGGGCAGTGCGCAACCCAAGAAATACGCAAGATCGGTCATCGCCGGTCCCCAGGTGACGGTCTGCCAATCGACGACCGTCAACGGACGATCGGCGGTATCGGTGCCGAACAGCATGTTGTCCAGCCGATAGTCCCCGTGGACTATGCCCTGCGGATGGTCCGTTGCCTCGTTGGCGGCGAGGTATCCGTCAAAACTGGCCACCAGCTTGTCGCACACCGCACGGTGCCGCGGGGCGATGCGCTCTGCGTAACGCTCGAGGAAACCGGCATAGAGCTGACTCAGCAGCGCTTGGCTGATCGGTGATTCGCGGTTGAGCCAATCCGCCCCCGCCAGTGACGCGTTGTCGATGGTCGGCACGTGCAGGCGCCCCAATTCCGAGACAGCCAGCCGCGCGCGGTCAACCGATGTGCCCTCGATCTCGTCACCCACCTCCGCGGGCCCGGCATTGCCCAGCAGCAGCGCGAACGTTCCCGCCTCGGCCTCGAACGACGCGTGGTAGCACGGCGCGATTGGGCCGTCGACGAGGGCGGGCGCAAGTTCTGCGTAGAACCTCACCTCGCGCTCGTAAAGACCTAGCGCGGAACCGGTTTGGCGACTCGCGGGATCCGATGCGGCGATCTTGAGGACGACGGACGACGGTCCCGATACTTCGCCGTCGTAAGAGAGCCGGACGAGGTAACACTCACTCATCTGCCCGGTGCCGATCCGCTCGATGTCAAAGTCCGACACGGACGCGTTCAACTGTGAACTCAACCATTCGGTACTCAGGTCGTCAGTGGTTGCGATGGTTGCACGGTCGGCGGGCATGCCCCCGACCCTAAGCCGGTTGAGCCCGTAACATCTCCCGATTCAGCGTGCCAAGCGATGCGTGTCCCGAAAGTGCCAGTGTCAGATCGACTTCCGACAGCAGGTTGCGAAGCACTTGAGTGACGCCCTCCGCCCCGCCAAGCGCCATCCCCCACAGGTAGGGACGGCCGAGCAACACGGCGCGAGCACCCATCGCAAGTGCTTTGACGACGTCGGCGCCGCAGCGAATTCCGCTGTCGAACAACACTTGCAGGTCGTCACCGACCGCGTCGACGACATCAGGCAGCGCGTCGAGTGCGGCGATCGCGCCGTCCACCTGCCGCCCGCCGTGGTTCGACACGACGACGCCCTGCACTCCGTGATCGCGCGCCAGCCGGGCGTCGTCTGCGTGCAGGATCCCCTTGAGCAGAATCGGCAGGCGCGTCATCTCCCGCAGCGCCGCGAGATCAGCCCAGGTGAGCGCCGGATTGCTGAAGACCGCGACGAACTGCAGGACGGCCGCCGTCGGATTGTCCTCCGGGGGCTGGGGCAGCTTGCCGCGAAAGACCGGATCCGACAGATAGTTCGCGATTCCGACCGATTTCAGGAATGGCAGGTACGCCGTCTGCAAGTCGCGGGGCCGCCATGCGAGAAGGCCGGTGTCGAGCGTGACGACGATCGCGCCGTATCCGGCGGCCTCGGCGCGTGCGACGAAGCTGGCAGTGAGTTCAGGGTCCTTCGGCCAGTACAGCTGATACCAGCGCGGCACGTCTGAACCGGCCGTCGCGATGTCCTCCATCGAGAACGACGCCGCGGTCGACGCCACGAACCCGATCCCTGCGGCGGCGGCACCGCGCGCGGCCGCGAGTTCCCCCTCTGGATGCACGATCGATTGCACGCCCACCGGCGCCAGCAGCACCGGTGCCTGGTGCTGGACGCCGAAGATCTCCGTGCGCTGGTCGCGCACACTCACATCGCGCAGCATCCGCGGGACGATCCGGCGCCTCGCGAACGCGGCGCGGTTCGCGGATTCGGTGTCTTCGGTGCCTGCACTGCCGAACACGTACCCGTGTGCGCCCGGGTCCATCGCAGCTGACGCCTGTGCCTCGAGCTCTGGCCAGCTCATCGGGAATGCGGGCGTTTCGCCGCTCATTCCCTTCAGGTAGACCTCGAACTGGTAGTTGCCGAAGGGTGTCTGAGCGGTGTGGTCGGTCATGCGCCTGACCCTAGATTTCAGCGGGCCAGAGTGAAACCCGCCCATGCCTCCCGCCGTGCCGGATTCGGGTCGAATTCGATCCGCGAACGCTTGTCGAAGACCATCACCGCGCGGTCCTCGTCGTATGCCGGCCAGTCATCCCCCGGGGCCCCGGTCCGGCTGAAGGTCCGCCATCGCCGCTGGACGTCCCTGCTCACCCGCACAGCGGACCGCTGGTCGCCGGCAACCGTCAGCATCGACCCCAGCCGGGTGCGGTAGACGTCGAACACGGCGAGCAGTTCGGTCGCGTGGGTGGCGCCGAGGCCGCTCCAGTTCAGCGTGCGTGGGGCGTAGTCGTAGCGATAAAGGTACGTCGGTGCGTGCCCGCTGTGCGCTTCGGCCATCTGCCATGCCGCTGAGGCAAAGAACATGTCGGCGCTCAGTTGCATGCATGCCTCTGGCCGCGGATAACCTGGATAGGCGGCGGTAACCCGTTCGCGCGCAACAGGATCGGCGCCACCGAGCAGCTGCTCGATCCTCGGTTCGGTGGTGGGCATGATCTTCAGCCACCGCGTGAACAGCCGCGATTCCTCGCCGTTGTGACCGACGATCACCGGCACCGGGTGGGCGTCCCCGCGGGCCATAGCAACAAACGGGTCCTGAGGGAGGTAATCCCCGTCCACGCACGGTCCGATCGCGAACGAGCCGACGTTCATCTCCTTGCCCAAGCGGTCGAGGATCTGGGCGAGCGCCTTGACGAAGCGGCGTGGCGGCAACTCCATCAGCGCGGTCGCGGCGTTTGCGCGATCGACACCGAGAACGTCGACGAATTGCGCAGCCACTTCGGCCGCGGAGTCAGCGGACACCACCAGGCCACTCGCCGGGCTCTCGGCGATCGCCCCGGCGAACAATCCCCCCGCAGCCGGCGTTCCTAGCAGCGTCGCGACGGCGTGGCCGCCGGCGCTCTCGCCGAAGATCGTCACGCGATTCGGATCGCCACCGAACGACGCGATGTTGTCCTTCACCCACCGCAGCGCCAGGACGAGATCGCGCAGGAACAGGTTGTCGTCGAACTGATGCTCGGGAGTCGACAGCGACGACATGTTGAGGCAGCCAAGCGCACCGAGCCGGTAGTTCGCCGACACGAAGATGCAGCCCCGGCGGGCCATGGAGGCCCCGTCGTAGATCGGCGTCGCCGAGCTGCCCAGCATGTAACCCCCGCCGTGAATCCAGAACATCACGGGCAACGGCTCATCCGACGGGACAGCGGGCGCCACGACGTTGACCGTCAGACAGTCCTCACTCATCGGCTGGAACTTGTTGACCCCGACGACGGTGTACCGGCGTTGCTGCGGCGAGCAGTACGCGAAGTCGTGGCAATACCGCACCCCGCGCCACGGGGTCGCCGGCTGCGGTGCCCGCAGTCGCAGCGGACCCACAGGTGGGCGTGCATACGGGATCGATCGCCAGCGGGTCACACCGCCGCGGGTCACACCTTCGACCGTCCCGACCGACGTCGTCACTCGAGCTTTGCCATCGGCCATAGTTAGACGGTATCCAAACCGGGCAATCCGACACCTCCGGACTCGCCCATCAGGTTCAGATGGCAACCCGGATTAGCCGGATACCGTGTGTGCCATGCGTCGTTGGGTCCTGATCGTGGCCGCAGTGATCCTCCTCACAGCATGTGAGGACGCCCATGAGAGCAAAGGTCAACCCTCGAAGCTGACCCCGCTGCCCACCTCACCCCACTCGTCGCCGGTGAAACCTCAGCCACCCGCCGCTGCCCCGGCGCCAGGGGCGCCGATGAGCGATGTGACGGCGTGGATCGAGGCCGGCCAACCCGCCGACGCCGCGGGCTTCCACACCGCGACACTCGACGGTGTCGGCACCGACCTGGGCAAGGACATTGCGTTCACGTCGCCATCGGAGGACGCCAAGTGCATGACGAACAAGTACAACAACGAAGCGCTGGTGTGCATCGTGAAGTTGACGAACCCGCCGCCGCGCCCCGCCGACCCGCCCTCCAATTGGGTCAGCGGCTGGCTGGACTTCGACGGTCAATCGCTCAGCGTCGGCAGCCTGCACGGCGACCCCGGGCCCTTCATCCCCGGAACCGGCCCTGCGCTGACCGAAGGTCAGACGCTGAAGTTCGGTGACTTCCAGTGCCGCTCCGACAAAGCCGGTGTCTACTGCGCGAACTACGCACACCAGTCGGCGGCGCGGATAGGCGCGGCCGGGATCGAGACGTTCGGTTGTCTGAAGAAGACGACACCGCCGGAATTCGTCGGGCTTCAGTTCGACTGCTAGCTCGAAGATCGAAAACTCCGCACCGTCGGTGGCGGGTCCCGCCGAGGGCCTGTCGCCCGGCAGCGTCAGCGCCAGCCGTCGGCCGCCTTCGCGGCATGAAGCAGCGCGTTGCACAGCTCGCGCAACTCGGTCGTGGCCGCCCCTTCCTCAACCGCGGTCGAGACGTCCTCCGCCGCGCAACGCAGCTGGTAGACGCGGTCGGAGAGCCGCTCAGCCTCGTCGGCAGACAGCACGACGGCGTCGAGCGGCAGCATGGTGCCCTTGACCGCGGAGCGCTGTTCGTACGCTCGCTGCCGACACGACTGCCGGCAGTACTGGCGCCGGCGCCCCATCCCGACGTCGGCTACCTCGCGTCCGCACCAGCGGCACGGATACATTCTTCGGGCCACGCTGCAGACTCTAAACGGCCCGCGCCCCAAAGCCGGGTATCCTGAGAAGTCGCGTCGCGAAGTCGCGAGGGAACTGCCAGCGTGTTTACCGCGTTGCTGTACCTGGAGCGTTAGCAGCACAACTTGCGCACATATGCAGTGAATGGAGTGATCTGACATGGCTGATCGCGTCTTGAGAGGCAGCCGACTCGGCGCCGTGAGCTACGAGACCGACCGCAACCACGACCTGGCACCACGCCAACTGGCGAAGTACCGCACCGACAACGGCGAAGAATTCGAGGTTCCGTTCGCCGACGACGCCGAGATCCCCGGCAGCTGGTTGTGCCGTAACGGCATGGAGGGGACGCTGATCGAGGGTGATCTACCCGAACCCAAGAAGGTCAAGCCGCCCCGCACCCACTGGGACATGCTGCTGGAGCGCCGCAGTGTGGAGGAGCTGGACGAACTACTCAAAGAGCGGCTCGAGATCATCCGCCAGCGCCGCCGGGGTTAGAACGCCAGCCGGCTACAACGCCAGCCGGCTACCGTCGTTGCGCCGGCACTGCCCCGTTGGCGCGGTCCAGCCGCCCGCGGTAGCCCCACTGCGCGACTTTGACCAGTGCCTCGCGGATGTTCGATCCGCTCATTTTGGAGACACCCAGCTCGCGTTCGACGAACGTGATCGGCACCTCGACCACCGTGAACCCGCCGTTGATCGTGCGCCAGGTCAGATCGATCTGGAAGCAGTACCCCTTCGAGTCGACCGCTGACAGGTCGATCTTCTCGAGCACTTCGCGCCGGTAGGCGCGGTAGCCGGCGGTGATGTCGTTGACGTCGGCGCCGAGCAGGGTGCGCGAGTACCAGTTGGCCGTTCGCGACAGCAGGCGCCGCCGCCGCGGCCAATTGTGCACCTGCCCACCCGGCACATATCGCGAGCCGATGGCAAGGTCCGCTCCTGCGTCGACGGCGTCGAGCAGCCGGGACAACTGCTCCGGTGCATGACTGCCGTCGGCGTCCATCTCGACCAACACCGAGTATTGGTGTGCCAGACCCCACTGAAACCCGGCCAGATACGCCGCCCCGAGCCCGTCCTTCGCAGTGCGGTGCATGACATGGATCCTGTCCGGATCCCGCTGGGACAACTCGTCGGCGAGTTCGCCCGTGCCGTCGGGGCTGCCGTCGTCGACGACGAGTATGTGGACGTCGGGACGCGCCTTGTCCACGCGTTCAATGATCAGCGGCAGGTTCTCGCGTTCGTTGTACGTGGGGATGATCGCCAGCGTGCGCTCACTCGGGCGCCTGCCGGATGAGCGGGCATCGGCAGAGTCTGCGCCTGGTTCCCCCGATCGTCCCCCTGCCCTTCGGGCGGGAGGTACCCCCAGCGGTCCTGCCCCAGGGACGGTCATGTGGCTCCTTTGACTTTGCCGCGCGGCACCGGCCGGCGGATGAACCTTCCATTCTGCAGTATTCCGGTGACGAAAGCCGCACCGCCGATCCCGATCAGGACCCACATCACCACCGGTCCCCACCGGGTCGCAGGCGTCATGTCGGTCCTCAAGTGCACCTGTTTGTCCAGGTAGGCAGGCTCGAAGAAGCTGGTGCGAGCCATCTCGTGCCCGTCAGGGGCGATGATGGCGCTGACTCCCGTGGTACCCGCGACAACGGTGTACCTGTCGTGCTCGACCGCCCGGACCTTTGCGAAGGCCAGCTGCTGTTCACTCATCGCCTGACCGAACAATGCGTTGTTGCTCGGAACGGCGAGCAGTTGGGCGCCGTTGACGACGGACTCGCGCGCGGCGCGGTCGAAGATCACCTCCCAGCAGGTGGTCACCCCGACCGGGATTCCGCCGGCGTGGACGACGCCGTCGCCCTCGACCGGCACGAAGTAGCCGGCGCGGTCCGCGTAAGAGGAAAAATGACGAAAGAGACTGCGCCACGGCAGGTACTCGCCGAACGGCTGGACGATCTGCTTGTCATGCCGTTCGCCAGGCCCGGTGCGTGGATCCCACACAAGGACGGTGTTCGTCGACGCCGGGTTGTCCAGGCTGTAGTTGGGCGCCCGCAGTACCGCGCCCACCAGTATTGGAGCGCCGATCACCGCTGCGGCCGTTGAAATCTCTTGTGCCGCATCTGGATTGAGGATCGGATCGATGTCCGAGGAGTTTTCCGGCCAGATCACCAGCTGCGGCTGCGGGGCACGTCCCGCGCGCACGTCGTCAGCCAGCCGGACCGTTTCGCGGACGTGGTAGTCAAGCACCGCGCGGCGCTGGGCATTGAACTCCAGACCCAGCCTCGGCACGTTGCCCTGGATGGCGGCCACGGTGATCAGCGGATCGTTGTCCGCGCCGGTCCCGGACTTTCTCACGGACGGCCATTCGGCTGCGATCGAAAACAGCACCACGCAGATGCACACCCCCGGCAGGACAACCCCGGGCGGGCCGTCGCCGCGGTGTCGCCAGAAGCGGACCAGCTCCAGCGCCAACGCCGTCATGCTGAACCCCACAAGCACCACGGCGAAAGACAACAGGGGCACGCCACCCAGCCGCACGATGGGCAGGGTCGGCCCGTCGGTCTGCCCGAATGCGACGACACCCCAGGGGAATCCACCGAACGGCACGGTGCATTTCAACCATTCGGAGACAACCCACAACGCGGCGAACCAGATCGGCCAGCCCGGCAATCGCCTGACGACGACGGCTGCAGCGCCGAATAGCCCCGGAAACACCGCACTCATCGCGGACAGCGCCAACCACGGGAACGCGCCCACCAGCTCGCCCGTCCACGGTAGGAGCGGTATGTAGAATGCCAGGCCGAACAGGAAGCCGTAGCCGAATCCCCCGGCCGCAGTGGTGGATTCACGATGCATCACCCATGCCAGGACTGCGAACCCAAGGACCGCGCAGTACCACCAGCCGAACGGCGGGAAGCTGACCAGAAGCATCAGGCCGGCAAAGATCACCGCCACCAACACGTGCGTCCGGTTGAGCACAGCGTGGCCGAAACCGGGTGCGCGTTCGACCACGCTACGCGCGAGCCGGCTCAGCCAGTCCGGCATCGTCGAGCCGGCCGGCTGGCGCTCGCGCGGCGCGTCGGCCCGCGGGTCAGGCGCCGCGGCCGCATGGCGACCTGTGTTCTCGGTGGCTGACTCAGCCATATATGACCTCGCCACGGTGCACGGTGCGCACGCAACGGGGTACCGGATCACCGGAAGCCAACCGGGGCAGCAGGGGCACCCGTGCTCTCGGGTCGGTCGACCACCTTTGAATCGCGTCCCGGGGGGCGGTCACCGCCAGCGGCCCCGTCTCCCACACCGCATACGACGCCTGCGCACCGGGCGCCAGGGTGCCCGTCTGACCGTCGCGAACCCCAGCGGCACGCCAGCCGCCACGGGTTGCCGCGGCAAATGCGGCGCGCGCCGACACGGCGCTTCCGTCAGTACGGTGATGGGCTGCGGCACGCACGGTCATCCACGGATTCATGCTGGTCACCGGAGTGTCGGAGCCGAACGCAAGAGGCACGCCTTCGGATGCTAACAGTGCCAACGGGTTCAGTTGACGGCCTCGTTGGGCACCCAGCCGCTCGGCGTACATGCCGGACGGGCCACCCCACAACGCGTCGAAGTTCGGTTGCACGCTGGCGATCACTCCCCACGAGCCCAGGCGCGCGGCCTGCTCGGCCGTGACCATCTCGATGTGCTCGAGCCGATGACCGCATCGCGCGACGACGGAGACCCCCCGCCGCTCCACCACGGCGGCAAACGCGTCGACCACAGCGGAGGTGGCCGCGTCGCCGATCGCATGGAAACCTGCTGGTATCCCGGCGTCGGTGCACGCCTGCACGTGGGCGGCGATCGAGTCGGACTCGAGGTAGTGGTTCCCGCAGTGGTCGGCGTCGGCATACGGCTCGGCGAGCCAGGCAGTGTGTGAGCCCAGCGCCCCGTCGACGAACAGATCGCCCGCCAGTCCGCGTGCCTCCGTCTCATCGAGCAGCGCGCGGGCTTCGTCGGCGGTCGTCACCGCCTGTCCCCAGTAACCGACCACGTCGACGCCGTGCTCGGTGCCGCGCAGTTCTGCCCAGTCGGCAAGTCCCCCGATATCCGGTCCGGCGCATTCGTGGACGGCGACGATACCCAGCGAGGCCGCCGCGTCGAGAGCGGCGCGGCGGGCGATCGCGCGCTGATCGGCAGTCAGCAGGTTGCGGGCGACAGCTCGTACGTCGTGGTGTGCGTCGGAGGTGAGCGGATTCTGCGGATGAAACCCCGCCCGCGCAGCCAGACCGGCCACCGTCTGTCGCAGCGCGGTCGAGGCTGCTGCGGAGTGAACGTCGACACGGGCCAGGTATGCGGGCCGGTTTCCCACTGCATCGTCGATGTCGTCGGTGGTCGGCGCGACCGCCCGCGGCCACCGGGTGTCGTCCCAGCCGTGCGCCCAGAGCGGACCGTCCGGATGTGCGCGGGCATGGTCGGCGAGCAGCCGCAGACACTCCTCGCGGGAGCGGGCGCCACGCAGATCCACACCCGTCAGCGTCAAGCCGGTGGCGGTCACATGGACGTGACTGTCGACGAACGCCGGCGCCACGAACGCACCGCCGACGTCGAAGACCTCGGCTTCCGGGAACTGTGCACGGCCTACGTCGTCGCTGCCGAGCCAGGCGACGACACCGTCACGGACAGCGATCGCGGTGGCGTCCGGGTGGGTCGGGCTGTGTACCCGCCCCCCGATCAGCAGGTGCGTCACCAGGGCAGATGCTACGACGGGTGACGCGGAATAGCGGGTTGCTCCACCTCGACGACGTCGACGACCTCGCCGTCGATGTAATCGCGCGGCCGGTTGACGACGATCAACGGCATACGACGGGCCACGAGCAGACCGACCATCGGACGAGCGACAGCCCGGGTAGGCGGTAACAGCAACAACACCCCCAGCGCGCTGGTGACGAGGCCGGGGACGACAACCAGCACGGTGCCGAGAGCGATCAACGCGCTGTCGGTCAGCGCCGCCTGCGGGCTGTCGAAGCCCGCTCTCATGCCCCGGATCTGGCGTTTAACCTGCGAGCCGGCCAGGGCGATCCCGACAGCGAGCGCCGCGAGCAGCAGCAGAATGGTCCATCCCAGGCCCATGGCCCACGTCAGCGCGACGACGGCAGCCAACTCGATGACGACGTAGATCAGAAACCACCGCAGAGCCATGTGAACTGAACGTGTCATGCCGCGTGTCGGTTCCTACCGAGGGGCGGTGATTTCGATGGCGGCGTGGACCTTGTCGATGCCGCCGCGCAGCAAGGAATGCGGATAGAACCACCACGCGTGGTTCCAGTAGCGCTTGAGGACCGCGTTGTAGACATTGCGGGTCTCCGAGTCGGGCAGCATCCGGGCGACGGCTTCCACCGGTTCACTCTTGGGCTTGCCCAATGCGCCGCTCTTAGCGATGGTGACGCGCGGCGTGTTCCGGATCCGCTTGGTCTTCCACGAGCCGTCGTCGGTGATCACCAGAAGGCGGTCGCCGTCGGGCACACCCCAGACGGCCGCGGGCTTCGGCTTGCCGTCCTTCGTGAACGTCGTGAGCAGAATGTATTTCGCGTTGGCGACCTCGTCGAATGTAGGCGCCATCACGCGGCCTTCAACTCGAGGCCGACGTTCTTTCGCATACCGCCGCGCAGATACTTGCTGAACAGATTGAACACGCGCCCCACCAATCCGTATCGATTCCCGATCGCGTCGTACACCAGCGCGGTCTGCGACTTGTCCAGAATGGCGGCGGTTCCGTCGATGGGCTCGCTCTTCGGGTTGCCCTTCATGTCACAGATCGCGAGCGTCACGCGAGGAGTGTTGCGGATTCGCTTGACCTTCCACGAATCCCCTTCGGTGATGACGAGCAGCCGATCGCCGTCGGGTGCGGCCCAGATCGGCGTCGGCTTGGGTCTGCCGTCCTTCGTGAACGTCGTCAGCAGGATGTACTTCGCCTTGGATATGTCCTCGAATGTCGGCACCACCCCAATCTAGCGGGGGGTCAGGCATTCCATTCGCGGAGCACGGCGTCGGTGTCGCCGCCGCGAATACCGGGCGGTTTCGGCGCGGCGAGAGGCGTCCGAGAGAAGCGCGGCGCAGGTGACGGGATCATGAAGTCGCCCTCGCTGTAGAACGTGTGGCGCTCGGTGTTGTGCGGCTCGGCGGCGACTTCGGCAAAAGACAGCACCGGCGTCACGCACGAGTCGCCGTCGGCGAACACCTTTGCCCAGTGGTCCCGATCCGCCGACGCGAACACATCGGACAGCCGGGCGCGCAGTTCGGGCCATCGCGTCACGTCGTTCTGGTCGGGCAGGCCGGCGGCGTCCAGTCCCAGCTTGTCGAGCATTTCCGCGTAGAACTGCGGTTCGATCGCACCGACCGCGACGAATCGGCCGTCGGCGCACACGTAGGTGTCGTAGTACGGCGCTCCGCCATCGAGCATGTTCACGCCCCGCTCGTCGCTCCAGAGTCCCAGGACACGCATCCCGAACATCATCTGCGCCAGGACGCTGGAGCCGTCGACCATGGCTGCATCGACCACCTGGCCCTTGCCGGAGACGCCACGCTCCCACAGCGCCGACAGAATGCCGACGAGCAGGAACATCGAGCCACCGCCGTAGTCGCCGGTCAGGTTCAGCGGTGGCACGGGACGCTCGCCGGCACGTCCGATCGCGTGCAGCACCCCGTTGAGCGAGATGTAGTTGATGTCGTGGCCCGCCTGCTGGCTGCGGGGTCCTGTCTGTCCCCACCCGGTCATGCGGCCATAGATCAGCTTTTCGTTCACTCTCGCGCAGTCCTGGGGTCCCAGACCGAGCCGTTCAGCGACGCCAGGGCGGAACCCCTCGATCAACACGTCCGCTCTGGCGACCAGCCGCAGCACCAGATCGCGGCCCTCATCGCTCTTGAGGTCGGCCATGACGAGCCGGCGGTTGCGCAGAGTCGGATCCTTGGCCTCGCTGGGCGGCCTCGGCCGCTCGACGTGGGCCACGTCAGCGCCGAGATCTCCCAGGATCATCGCCGCATGCGGCCCAGGGCCGATGCCCGCCAACTCGACGACACGCAATCCGCTCAGCGGTCCACTCATTCCAGCTCACCTTCTGTTTCCAGCAGAATTCTTTTGAGTCCGTCGACGGTGCCGGCGTCGGGCTGCTCCCACATCCCCCGGCCGACCGCCTCCAGAAGCCGCTCGGCTATGCCGTGCAGCGCCCACGGATTGGACTCGGCCATGAACTTGCGGTTGACGTCGTCGAACACGTACTGCTCGGTGAGTCGCTCGTACATCCAGTCCGCGATCACGTTGGCCGTGGCGTCGTACCCGAACAGATAATCCACCGTGGCGGCCATCTCGAACGCCCCTTTGTATCCATGCCTGCGCATCGCCGCCATCCACCGCGGGTTGACAACGCGCGCGCGAAACACCCGCGCCGTCTCCTCGGAGAGGCTGCGGGTGCGTACCGTCTCGGGCCGGGTGTTGTCACCGATGTATGCCGCCGGGTCGTGGCCGGTGAGCGACCGGACGGTGGCCACCATTCCGCCGTGGTACTGGAAGTAGTCGTCGGAGTCGGCGATGTCGTGCTCGCGGGTGTCGGTGTTCTTGGCGGCCACCGCGATTCGGCGGTACTGCAGCCTCATGTCGTCGGCCGCCGCAGCGCCGTCGAGGCCGCGTCCGTACGCGAAGCCGCCCCATGCGGTGTACACCTCGGCGAGATCAGCGTCCGAGCGCCACGCCCGGCTGTCGATGAGCTGCAGCAGACCCGCGCCGTAAGTCCCGGGTTTGGACCCGAATATCCTTGTGGTAGCGCGACGCTCGTCCCCGTGCTCCGCGATGTCAGCTCTCGCGTGGGCGCGCACATAGTTGTGTTCGTCGGGTTCGTCCAGGCCCGCGGCAAGGCGCACGGCGTCGTCGAGCATCGCCACCACGTGCGGGAAAGCGTCGCGGAAGAAGCCGGAGATCCGGACCGTGACATCGATGCGCGGCCGGCCCAGCTCGGTCAGCGCGATGGGTTCCAAACCCGTGACGCGCCGCGAGGCGTCGTCCCACTGCGGCCGGATACCCAGCAGCGCAAGCACTTCGGCGATGTCGTCGCCGGAGGTACGCATCGCCGACGTTCCCCACACCGACAAGCCGACGGACTGCGGCCACTGCCCGTAGTCGTCGCGGTAGCGTGCGAGCAGCGAATCAGCCAGAGCTGTACCGGTTTCCCATGCCAGCCGCGACGGCACCGCCTTGGGATCGACGGAGTAGAAGTTGCGGCCGGTCGGGAGCACGTTGACCAGGCCGCGCAGCGGAGATCCCGACGGCCCGGCGGCGATGAAGCGGCCCGCCAACGCCCTCAGCACCTGGTCGATCTCAGCCCTGGTGCCGGCAAGCCGGGGCACGACCTCGGTGGCCGCGAATCGCAGGATCGCCGCGATCTGCGCATCACCGGTCAGCGAGTCGACCGCTGCCGGCTCCCAGCCGGCCCTCTGCAGGCCCGCGACCAAAGCGCGGGCATCGGCCTCGGCGGCATCGACACTTGCTCTTTCGGTGTCACCTTCGTCGAGCCCCAACGCTTCCCGCAGGCCGGGAAGCGACTGGCCGCCGGCCCACAACTGGCGCGCGCGCAGTATCGCCAGCACCATGTCGAGCAGGTGATCGCCTTCGGGCGGGTGACCCAGGATATGCAGGCCGTCGCGGATCTGGACATCCTTGATCTCGCACAGCCAACCGTCGACGTGCAGCAGCAGGTCGTCGAACTGCTCGTCGGCGGGTCGCCCCGCCAGACCCAGGTCATGGTCCAGCTTCGCGGCCTGGATCAGCGTCCAGATCTGCTGGCGAATCGCGGGGAGCTTCGCGGGGTCAAGCGCCGCTATGTTGGCGTGCTCGTCGAGCATCTGCTCCAATCGCGCCATGTCGCCATAGGATTCGGCGCGCGCCATCGGCGGGATCAGGTGGTCGACGAGCACAGCATGGGCCCGCCGCTTCGCCTGCGTGCCTTCGCCGGGGTCGTTGACCAGGAACGGATAGATCAGCGGCAGATCACCCAAAGCCGCGTCAGGTCCGCAGGCCGCCGACATCCCCAGAGTCTTACCCGGCAGCCATTCGAGGTTGCCGTGCTTGCCGAGGTGCACGATCGCGTGTGCGCCGAAGGTGCTGTCCAGCCAGCGATAGGCGGCCAGGTAGTGGTGGCTCGGCGGTAGATCGGGATCGTGGTAGATCGCCACGGGATTGTCGCCGAAACCTCGCGGCGGCTGCACCATCAGCACTATGTTGCCGGATTGCATTGCGGCGATGACGATTTCACCGTCGGGGTCGGCACTGCGATCGATGAACAGTTCTCCTGGCGGCGGGCCCCAGTGCTGCTGCACACGGTCGGTGAGCTCTGCCGGAAGCGTGTCGAACCACTCCCGGTACTCGTTCGCCGGGACGCGGATCGGGTTGCCCTCCAACTGGTTTGCAGTCAACCAGTCGGGGTCCTGTCCCCCGCGTGTGATCAATTCGTGCATCAGCGCGTCACCGTCGCCGGAGGCGATAATTCTAGGCAAGTCGCGGGCACCGTCGCCGTCACCGACCTTGTAGCCGCTCTCGCGCATCGCTTCCAGCAGCGCGATGGCGCTTGCCGGCGTGTCGAGGCCGACGGCGTTGCCGATCCGCGCGTGCTTGGTCGGATATGCCGAGAAGACGAGGGCGACCCGCTTGTCGGCAGGCGCGACGTGGCGCAGCCGGGCCTGCCGCAACGCGATTCCCGCGACGCGTGCGCACCGCTCAGCGTCCGGTACGTAGGCAATCAACCCGTCGTCGTCGATCTCCTTGAACGAGAACGGGACTGTGATGATGCGGCCGTCGAACTCGGGTACCGCCACCTGAGTGGCGACATCGAGCGGCGACATCCCGTCGTCGTTGGCCGACCAGGTGCTGCGGGAACTGGTCAGGCACAACCCCTGCAGGATCGGGATGTCGAGCGCGGCGAGGTGCTCGACGCTCCAGGCGTCGTCGTCACCGCCGGCCACGGCGGCAGCGGGTGTCGCTCCGCCGGCGGCCAGCACGGTGACCATCATGGCATCGGCCGTGCTCAACTGCTGGATCAGCTCCGGCTCGGCGGTGCGAAGCGACGAGCAGTACACGGGAAGTGCTCGGCCACCGGCGTTTTCGATCGCGTCGCACAGCGCACCGACATATGCGGTGTTACCGGCGAGGTGTTGCGCGCGGTAGTAGAGCACCGCGACGGTCGGACCGTCGGTTCCCGGGTCGGGCCGTTCCAGCAGTCCCCAGGTCGCAGAAGGTGCCGGCGGAAGGAAGCCGTGACCGGTCATGAGCAGGGTGTCGGACAAAAACGCGTGCAGCTGCCGCAGGTTCTCCGTGCCGCCGTGCGCGAGGTAAAGGTGAGTCTGCACCGCGATCCCGGCGGGGACGGTGGAACGTTCCATTAACTCCGCGTCAGGGACCTGCTCACCGGTGACCACCACGGTGGGCACTCCGCTGGCCCGAACCGCGTCGATGCCGTCCTGCCACGATCGGTACCCGCCCAGGATGCGCACGATCGCCACATCGGCGCCCGCCAGCAGCTCCGGCAGGTCCTCGACGGGCACGCGGGACGGGTTGGCCCAGCGGAACGACGCAGCGGTGGAGCGCGCCGTGATCAAGTCGGTGTCGGAGGTCGACAGCAACAGGATCGTGGGCCCAGACACCCGTCATTCGTACCGCACCCCTCGTATGGTCACGCCCGAGGGCAGAAGATTCCGAGGATCTGCTGACAGTTATCCCGGGTGATGAGCCCCGGCGGAGGAGGCGGAGGCGGCGGAGGCGGCGTGTCTCCCTCGAAGATGTTCTGGGCCACATTGCCCTGTCCGTGGTACACGTACCAGTAGGTGTGGCACGCGTTGTTGTCCCAGATGACCGGGTTCACACGAAGGTTGCCGGTCTGCACAGGAGGGTCTCCCGGGCACCAGTGGCAGGGTCCCGACGGGTTCTCATTCGGACAGCCCGGCCAGGCGTCCTGCGGCAGCGGTCCGGTCTGGGCCTGCGCGGTACCTGCAGGGCAGGTACCTGCGGCCAGCCCGAGTCCGGCCAGCGCGATGCTGCCCGCCAGTAGGGCGTTGCCAGCCGCCTTCTTCAGCGTCGTGGTGGTGATCACGACGTAAGGCTGGGTCGAACGCCTTGGAGGATTCTTGGAGCCCGGGCCCTATGCGCCGGGGTCCGGCTGGAGCGCGGCCAGCTCGTCGATCAGGTTGGACCGCGCCTGCGGTTCCCAGCGGCTACGCGCAAGCGGCGTGTGGAACAACGGGCCCGCAAGGAGTTCGGTGATCACGCGCGCTCGTCCGGAGCGGAATTCGCTGTCCGGCACATGTGCGTATTCGGCGCGCACAGCCGCCGAGTTCTCTCGGTACCGGTGCGGGTCGATGCCGAGAACACCGAGATCTGCGTCGCAGAGCGCCTCGCCGTTGCGGTCGTCGGCGGCAGGTCGGTGAGTCACGGTCAGACGCACGAGCCTGCCGACTTCGGCGACCAGCGCAGCGTCGACGCCGAGCGCCGCCAAGTCTCGCTCTGCACGTTGCGCACTGCGCTCCTCGTCGTCGGAGCTGCCGTCGTAGACGACGTCGTGATACCAGGCCGCCAGCCGGACCGCGTCGGGATCGGACGCGTGGGAGGCGAGTTCGTCGACGCGGGCCAACACGTCGCGGAGATGATCGAGCGTGTGATACCGCCGGTGCGGCTGCGCCCAGGACTCGATGACAGCGCGTCCGGTGTCGCCGGCATCGGAGGCGCCGGTGTGCCTGCGGATCAGACGCTCCCATTCCAGCGTCAGGTCTTCCACGCGGATCCCTTCCCGGAACGCAGGAACGGCACCATGACCAGGATGAAGATCACGACCACCGCCGGCGGGGCCAGCAACGGGAGCCACGGCACCGACATCGGCGTCGTGGTCGCGACGATTCCCACGACCGTGAACGCGACCATGCCGATCACCGTCGGGCGGGTGGTGGTGACGACACCTGCTTCTGCGGCGTGCCGGATCACGAGGTAGGCGGTCGCCGACAGACCTGCCAGTGCGGCGATAAGCGGCGGCGGATCCGACATGACCATCGACACTACGACCAGCAGCACGGAAAGCGTTGCACAGGACAGATATCGGATACCTACAACCAACGCGAGTGCGGCGAGCCCGGCGCATATCAGTGCGATCTCGTCGCCGCGGACCGCGGTCGCAGCGACCATGAGCAGGCCGAATCCTGCCGAGAACACCAGCGGCGCGGGCTGACTCATGTCACCGCCGCCGTGCCGGACGCCGGACCCGGTCGGGCATCAGCCGCATCGACTGGTCCAGCGTGACGTTCTCCGGCCACGCCACGATGTCGATCCCGACGACGCCCATGTCCCGGTACATCGCGGACCGCTGCAACCCCCACATCCGGGTGAGCAGAGGATCTTGCTCTTCGACAAAAGGCGCACCCTGCAGCACATCGATCGCGACCACCATGTGACCGCGCCGGCGGAGGTCGATCAACGCCAGCGCGAACTCGGTGTCCAGCAGGGTCGAGAAGGCGACGACGATCGCACCCGGCGGAATGGCGGGCCGAGGCGCCAATGTGCCGGAGAGACTCTCGTATTGGCCGCCGGCGCCCAATATGGCGTCGAGCACCCGGTAGAACTGGCGGCGGCCGATGTCGGCGCCCAGCCATCGCGGCGACCGACCGCCAAGGCCGACGACCCCCGCGCGGTCGCCGTTGCGCAGCGCGGTCTGCACCACTTGTGTCGCGCCGCGGACCACGCGGTCCGCCGCTTCGGTGGCGGGACCGGGGGCCTGCGCGCTCATGTCCGTGAGGACCACGACGTCGGCGGCGCGATCGGTCAGGCGCTCGGTGACGTGCAGGCTGCCACGGCGGGCACTCACCGCCCAGTTCACGGAACGCAACTGGTCACCGGGCAGATACGCCCGGATGTCGGCGTATTCGACACCGGGGCCGATGTGCCGGGTTAGGTGTGTGCCGAGCCGGTCCGGCAGCTCAGTCCGCGGAATCCCGGTGGATTGCGGTGGCGCGACCGGAAATACGAAGATCTGGCCGACCTCGACATCGGCTCGCCCGGTGAGCAGGCCACCGCCCGTGACGGCGTTGGTACGTGCGGTGACCGGATAGCGTCCCCAGCGGGGCGCTTGTACGGCAAGAACTTTCGGTTCCGCGCGGCCATGGTCTTCGACATCGACTTCCATCCCGGGCGGCACGGCGGCCAAAAACGTCACTGCGACGTCGGCAGACTCCGTCGTGACCCATACCGTCGTCTGCGCCTGTTCGGATTCGAAGCAGCGCACCAACCCGGGTTCGGCGTGCGCCTCGACGTTCGACACCACGCGCTGCCACGGAATCGAACACAGCACGCCGACCAGCGGTGCGGCGAATGCGATCAATTGCCAGCGTGATCCGATCACGGCGGCGGCGAAAGCGACTGCCGCGCACGTGGCCAGCGCCAGCGTCAACGCCGAGGCGCGCCAATGGAACTCGACCTCGGTGGTGCTCATCAGCGCGCCCGTGGCACCGGTAGCCGCTGGAGGATCTGCGCAACGACATCGGACCCGTGCACACTGCGCACCCACATCTCCGGCCGCAGGCTGATGCGGTGCGCGATCGCAGGCACGGCCAGCGTCTTGACGTCTTCAGGTATCACGTAATCACGACCGCACAGCAGGGCCCGCGCGCGGGCGAGCTGTACGAGGTCGAGCTCCGCTCGCGGACTGGCACCCACCGCGACCTGCGGATGAGTACGCGTTGCCGCCGCCAGCGAAACCACGTAGTGCAGGATGTCGTCGTGCACGGTGACCTGTTCCACCGATTCCCGCATCGCCAGTAGATCGTGGCTGTCGACGACCTCGTTGATTGTCGGCGGCGTCGATCCGCGCTCCAGCCGTCGACGCAACATCGACGTCTCGTCCTGGGCCGATAAATACTTCAGTTCCAGCTTGATCGCGAAGCGGTCGAGCTGGGCTTCAGGCAGCGGGTACGTGCCTTCGTATTCGATGGGGTTATCTGTGGCAAGCACGATGAAAGGGGAAGGCAACAGGTGTGTTTCGCCGTCGATGCTCACCTGGCCCTCGGCCATGGCCTCCAGCAAGGCGGCCTGTGTCTTCGGTGGAGTCCTGTTGATCTCGTCGGCGAGCAGCAGGTTGGCGAACACCGGGCCGCGGCGGAAGTCGAATCGGCCTGACTGCATGTCGTAGATGGTCGAACCGAGAAGGTCCGCGGGCAGCAGGTCGGGCGTGAACTGCACCCGGGTGAACTCCAGGCCCAGCGCCGCCGCGAAGGAGCGGGCGATCAGCGTCTTGCCGAGACCGGGAAGATCCTCGATCAGGACGTGTCCGCGCGCGAGCATCGTCGTGAGGATCAGCGTCAGCGCGGAACGCTTGCCCACCACGGCTTTCTCTATTTCGTCGAGCACCGCCTCGGCGTGAGCAGTGGTGGACGTCGCCGGCATCGTCATATGCGCTCCAGTCTCTGCAGAATTTCGTAAAGAGCCGCTCGGCCCGGCGCAGGCTGGCGGGCTTTCTCACGCGTCACATTCGACGGATCGACCCACTGCCAGAGATCGTCGCCGAACACCATCCGGCCCGTGGCCTGCATCGCCGCGGGATCGCGCCCACCCTGCCGCTCGCCGGTCGCCGTCATGAATTCCCTTGCCAGCCTTGGTCGCAGATGTCGATCCCAATCCGCCTGGCTCGCGTCCGCCCAACGGATCAGCGTCTGGGTTCGGGAAATCCAGCGCTGCAGCGACTCGGCCGGCCCGTCGGCAGGCGGTTCCACGACCGGGGTGCCCAGCCCGTGGCCGAGCAACCGTCGGCCGGCCAGCAGTACCACCGCCACGGCGGCGCCGGACACCCACAACACCGTGTAGCGCTGGGCCAACGTGACCGTCACCAACTCCATTGCGAGCACCAGCGTGAGTCCGAGAATCACGAGTTTGTTCACGCCGGGCTCCTCAGCTCGTCGAGAACGAGTTCGAGTGCGCGCACGGCAGTCTCGCGATGCTCCTCGTTCATCACGTGCGGGCTGAACCGGGCCTCTGCGAAGAGGTCCACGAGCTCGGTGGCGCTGCCGGAATGGATGGCGTGGTGCTCGACGGCTCTCGCCAGTACCTCGGATGGAGTGTCGGAATCCTGTGGCTTGGCTCCTGGCGCTTCGACGAGTGCGTCCTCCATCGCCGCGTAACAGGCGATGATCGCCTCCCGCGGCTCTCTGCTGAGGTCACCCATCTCGGCAAGTCCTCGCTCGGCAGCGAGCGCAAGCGGCTGCGCGCCTGCTGGTGGGGAAAGCTCGTCGGGCTGCCGGGAGACCGACGCCGTTGGGTGCGGACGCCGCTGGCGTCGTTAC
>JAVHWG010000645.1:0-2805 GCA_032159965.1 Mycobacterium sp. | reverse complement strand
GTGTTCTTGGCCTCCGACTTGTCCTCGTACATGACCGGCACGGTTATGGAGATCACCGGTGGCCGTCACCTATGACGCGTGAGGCCGTCATCTGTGAACCGGTCCGCACACCGATCGGCCGCTACGGCGGAATGTTCAAGTCGCAGAACGCCGTCGATCTGGGTGTCGCGGCGCTGAAAGGCCTGCTCGACCGCACCGGCATCGCGCCCGACGCGGTGCAGGACGTCATCCTGGGTCACTGCTATCCCAGCCCTGAGGCACCCGCGATCGGGCGGGTGGTGGCGCTGGACGCCGGGCTGCCGGTCACCGTCCCCGGCATGCAGGTCGATCGACGGTGCGGGTCTGGCCTGCAGGCGGTAATCCAAGCGTGTCTGCAGGTGAGCACCGGCAACAACGACCTCGTCGTTGCCGGTGGCTGTGAAAGCATGAGCAACGTCGCCTTCCATTCCACCGACATGCGCTGGGGTGGCGCCCGTTCCGGTGTCCGCGTGCACGACGGGCTGGCGCGGGGGCGAACGACGGCGGGCGGCCGTCACTATCCGGTGCCGGGCGGGATGCTGGAGACCGCGGAAAATCTGCGCCGCCAGTACGGCATTTCGCGTCAGGAGCAGGACGAGCTCGCGGTGCGGTCTCACCAGCGGGCGGTGGCCGCGCAGAAGGACGGCATCCTCGCTTCAGAAATCGTCCCGGTGAGTGTGCAGAACCGGCAGGGTGAAGAACGGCTCGACACCGACGAACATCCGCGGGCCGACACCAGTGTGGAATCCCTGAGCAAGCTCAAACCCGTTCTGATCACGGACGATCCGGAGTCCACGGTTACCGCAGGCAATTCCAGCGGCCAAAATGACGCCGCAGCCATGTGCGTGGTGACCACACCGGAGAAGGCAGCCGAACTCGGCCTGACCCCGTTGGTGCGACTCGTGTCGTGGGGCCAGGCCGGGGTGGCGCCCAACATCATGGGTATCGGGCCGGTGCCCGCGACCGAGGTCGCCCTGGCCAAGGCGGGCCTGCGGCTGGCCGACATCGACCTCATCGAACTCAACGAGGCCTTCGCCGCACAAGCCCTCGCGGTGATGCGGGAGTGGAAGTTCGGTGAGGCCGACCAAGACCGAACCAACGTGCACGGCTCGGGAATCTCGTTGGGGCACCCGGTTGGTGCGACCGGCGGCAGGATGCTGGCCACCCTGGCGCGCGAACTCGATCGCCGCCAGGCGCGCTACGGCCTGGAAACAATGTGCATCGGCGGCGGCCAGGGTCTGGCGGCGGTTTTCGAACGAATCGGACCCACATGACCGGTCCCGCGTTGCCGCTGGCCGGCATCCGTGTCGTCGAAGTGTCCAGCTTCGTCGCTGCGCCCCTGTGCGGTATGACGCTGAGCCAACTGGGGGCGCAGGTGATTCGCGTCGATCCGGTCGGTGGCGCCTCGGATGTGCAGCGCTGGCCGCTGTCCGGTGACGGCACCTCCATCTATTGGACCGGTCTGAACAAGGGGAAGCGTTCGGCCACAATCGATCTGCGATCCGCTGAAGGGCAGGAGCTGGTCCAGCGGCTGATCGTGGAAGGTGACGGCATCGTCGTCACCAATGCGGTGTTGCCGTCGCTGAGCCATGAATTGCTGGCGGCGAAACGGTCCGACGTCATCCATGTCCAGCTACTCGGACGGGGCGATGGCTCCACCGGCGTGGACTACACGGTGAACGCGGCGATCGGTTACCCCCTCGTCACCGGTCCCGCCGATTACGCGGGCCCGATCAATCATGTGCTGCCCGCCTGGGACGTCAGTTGCGGCCTGTATGCCGCGCTTGCCGTCGTCGCCGCCATCCACCGTCGCAACCAGTCCGGAATCGGTGCCCGCGTCAGCATCGCGCTCGAAGATGTCGCCTTGGCAACCGCGGGCAACCTGGGATTGCTCACCGAGCCTCAGGTAATCGGGACGCAACGCGAGCGCCTGGGCAACTCGATCTTCGGACAGTACGGTCAGGACTTCGTCGGTCGCGACGGAGCCAGGTTCATGGTCGTCCTGTTGACCCGCCGCCACTTTCGGGACCTGGTCCACGTGACGGGCACCGGTCCGGCCATGTCGGCGCTGGCCGAGGCGCTGAAGGTGGACTTCGGTTCCGAAGGCGACCGCTACCGGTATCGCGACGTCCTTTCTGGTCTGTTCGCTACCTGGTTCACCGACCGCACCGGCGACGAGATTACCGCGGCGCTGTCGAATACCTCAGTTCTGTGGGAGCGGTACCGGACCTTCGCGGAGGTAGCCGAGGGGCCGAAAGTTACTGCTAATCCACTTTTTTCCCGGCTGCAGCAACCGGGCCTGGGTGAATATCTGGCCCCAGCCATGCCGGCGGCATTCGACGGCGTCCATCCCGCGAGCGCGGCGGCGCCGGCACTGGGGGCAGACACCGCTGACGTGCTGACCGACTACCTGGGCTGCACGGCTGCCGACATTGCGCGGTTGACAAGCGCGAACACGATCGCCTGAAGGGACCGCGGATGACCAAACTCGCCCAGACCCTCGGTCTGACCGAATTTCAGACCGAGATCGTCGCGACGGTAAGGCAATTCGTTGAAAAGGAGATCATTCCCAACGCGCCGGAACTGGAACGCGGCGACACCTATCCGCAGGCCATTGTCGACGGACTGCGGGAAATGGGCCTGTTCGGTCTGATGATTCCGGAGGAGTACGGCGGTCTGGGGGAATCGCTGTTGACCTACGCGCTCTGTGTCGAGGAGTTGGCGCGGGGCTGGATGAGCGTCTCGGGGGTGCTCAACACCCACTTCATCGTGGCCTACATGCTGCGT
>JAVHWG010000644.1:0-4678 GCA_032159965.1 Mycobacterium sp. | reverse complement strand
TGAATCCAGACCAGCAGAGCCGCAAGCAAATACAAGCCGAGAGCCAGCAGGAGCGTGCGCCCGATGGCGTCGAAGTCCACGCCGCGGCCGGGCACGACGTTCATTGCGGAGAGCAGGTCGGCGAAGGCGTCATCGCCGCGGGCCCGTGCCGCCTCGATCGCCTGTTCCTTGGTGCTGCCCTGCGGCAGCTCACGGCCGATGACGCCGTTGAAGAGCAGATCCGTCGCGTGCCCGAGAATTCGAGGGCCGACGACGCCGATGGCGATGCCCGCGATCCCCAACAGAAGCACCGTCGCCGTCATTCCGCGTTGCGGGGTAAGCCGTTTCACGAGGCGGATCGCCGATCCGGTGAAGTCGCGGGACCGGTCGACCGGCCGTTCCGCGGCGGCCCGCAGCTGCCGACTCATCGGTCCGGTCACCGAGTTGCTCCCGCTGACTGCGAATCGACGAACTCCGCGTAGATCGGGCAGTCCGCGAGCAAGGAATGGTGGCTACCCGTCCCCACTACCGCGCCGTCGTCGATGACGATGATCTGGTCGGCTTCCGTCACCGTCGAAATGCGTTGCGACACGATGATGACGGTCGCATCGGCGGACACCTCGCGAAGCGCCGTGCGGACGCGGGCGTCGGTGTGCACGTCGAGTGCGGAGAAGGCATCGTCGAAGAGGTAGACGGCAGGACGGCGGATCACTGCGCGGGCGATCGCGAGCCGCTGCCGTTGCCCGCCGGAGAAGTTGATGCCACCCTGCGCGACGCGCATGGCGAGGCCGTCGGGATGAGCGGAGACGAATTCGGCTGCGGCCGAGACCCGTAACGCCTCCCACATCTCCTCCTCGGTCGCATCGGCCTTGCCGAACCGCAGATTGTCCGCGACGGTCCCGGAGAACAGGTGGCCGCGCTGCGGCACCAGCCCGATCGCCGACCAGAGCTGCTCGGTGTCGTAGTCGCGCACGTCGATGCCGTCGATGCGGACGGCGCCGTCGGTCACGTCGTACAACCGGCAGATGAGCGAGATCAGCGTCGACTTGCCCGATCCTGTCGAGCCCACCACCGCGGTGACGGTTCCAGGCCGGGCCGTCAGCGAAACATTCTGCAGCACCGGACGATCCGCGCCTCGATGACTGAACGTCGCAGCCTCGACCCTGACTTCGCCTGCCACGGCGTCGGGTCGTTTCGGGTGTGCCGGGCTGCTGATCGCCGCGACGGTCGACATCACGGCTGTGATGCGTTCGGCGCACACCGCGGCGCGAGGCAGCAACACCAGGAGGACCGTCACCATCAGAACCGACATCAGAATCTGCATGAAGTACGACAGAAACGCGATCAGCGAGCCGACCTGCATTTGCCCGTCGTCGATCAGCGTCGCGCCGAACCAGATCACCGCGACGCTGGACACGTTGATGATCAACGTCGTGATCGGCAGCATCAGCGCCTGCCAGCGGCCCACTGCGAGGGCGGTGTCCGACAGCGCCTGGTTGGCCTCGGCGAAGCGTGCCCGCTCGAGCGGCTCCCTGGCGAACGCGCGGATCACCCTGATGCCCGACAACTGCTCGCGCAGTACCCGATTGATGCCGTCGATCAGGCGCTGCATGGCGCGGAACAGGGGGAGCAGGTGCCGGATCACCCAGTAGTTGGCGAACCCGAGGACCGGCACGCTGACCACCAGAAGCCATGCCAGTGCGGCGTTCTGATGGATCGCCATCGCGATGCCGCCGACGCACATGATCGGCGCGGTGATCAACATGGTCGCCGTCAACTGGACCAGGAGCTGGATCTGCTGGACGTCGTTGGTGGTGCGCGTGAGCAGGGTTGCCGCGCCGAAGCGGGCCGTCTCCTCGGCCGACAGGCCGGTCACGTGATGGAAGATCGCCGAGCGCAGGTCGCGCCCGAAGCCCATGCCCGAGCGCGAGCCGAAGTACACCGCGCCCACCGCGCACACGACCTGCAGTGCCGTGACGGCGAGCATGATGCCGCCTAGCTCGCTGATGGCGGCGGTGTCACCCTTTGCCACGCCGTCGTCGATGATCGCCGCATTGATGGTCGGCAGGTACAGCGACGCCATGGTGCTCACGACCTGTAGTGCGGCCACGATGGCGAGCAACCGGCGGTACGGCCGCACGTACTGTCGCAGCAGCGCCCTGAGCATCCCGTAACTGTCGCATACCGCGTCCGCCCGGATCCGGCCTGGCCACACGCGCCGATTGGCGAGCAAAAGTCCTGGTCAACCTGCGTGTCGGTGGTTGCAGTTCGCAGCTGCCGCTACAGTTGCGGGCGTGATAGGACGATCCGGCGACCGCAGGCGTGCGCGCAAGGCCGCGGCAGTGGCCATTGGTGTGGCGGCCTTGATTCCGATGGTCGCCGCGTGCGGTGGCTCGGATCAGCCGACCGGATCGGGCGACACCTCCGCCCCCGGAGCGCCCGCGGGTGCCAGCCACGGACCATTGTTCTCCGAATGCGGCGGCGTCAGCGATCAGACCGTCGCCGAGCAGACCAGGATCACCGGTCTGGTCAACACCGCGAAGAACTCGGTGGGGTGCCAGTGGCTGGCGGGGGGCGGGATCACCGGACCACACTTCTCCTTCTCCTGGTACCGCGGCAGCCCCATCGGCCGTGAGCGCAAGACCGAGGAACTCTCGCGCGCCAACGTGGAGAACGTCAGCATCGAGGGCCATGACGGCTTCATCGCGGTGGGTGACACCCCGCCGCTCGGCGCGAGCCTCTGCGAGGTCGGCATCCAGTTCGGAGACGACTTCATCGAGTGGTCCATCAGCTTCGCCGAGAAGCCGTTCCCGGACGCCTGCGCGATAGCCAAGGAACTGACCCGTCAATCGATCGTGAACGCGAAATGATCCGCCGCCTCATGGCCGGCATCGCCGCGACGCTGGTTGTCGTCACGGTGTTGTCCGGCTGCAGCACCACCGTCGAGGGAACCGCGCTGAAGTCGGGCGCGGGTGACGTCGGACGCAACGACGACTCGCAGAAGAAGTACCCCAACCTGCTCAAGGAGTGCGAGGTCCTGACCGAGGACATCCTCGCCAAGACGGTGGGTGCCGACCCGCTCGACATTCAGAGCACGTTCGTGGGGGCCATCTGCCGCTGGCAGGCGCTCAACCCCGCCGGTCTGATCGACATCACCCGGTTCTGGTTCGAGCAGGGAAGCCTCGACAACGAGCGTCAGGTCGCCCAGCACCTCAACTACAAGATCGAGTCGCGTCGTATCAACGGCATCGACTCGATCGTGATGAAGACGAACGACCCCAACGGTGGCTGTGGTGTGGCCAGCGACGCAGGTGGAGTGGTGGGCTGGTGGGTGAACCCGCAGACACCGGGGATCGACGCGTGCGGGATGGCGGTCAAGTTGATGGAGCAGACGCTCTCCACCGACTCCTAGCGCGGCACGTGGAAGGCCACCAGCGTCGCACTGCGCAGCGCGAGTGCCTCCCACGGTTCGTCGAGGCGCAGGATCGCGATGGCCGACGTGGGGTACTTCGTCGAGATCTGTTCGGCTGCCTTCGCGTTGCTGGTCTGCGGATCGGCAAGCCCGAGGGCGAGCTGCGACATCGTGGGCTCGTGGCCGATCACCAACACAGTGGCCACGTCGGGTCCTACCTCGTTGATGACGTCGATCACCGTGCCCGCGGTGGAGTCGTATAGCGCATCGACGAACTCGACCGGTGCGTCGATCCGCGTGTTGGCCAGCGTCTCGCGGGTGCGCGTGGCGGTCGAACAGAGCACCGCGTCGACGGACGGTGCATTCGCCCGGATCCAGTCTCCTGCCAGCGCCGACTCGCGGATGCCGCGCGGTGCCAACGGCCTGGCGTGGTCGGTGGCGTCGGGCGGATAGTCCGACTTCGCGTGTCGCATCAGGAGAAGTGTTCGGTACTGGTCGCTCACACCAACACGTTAGGGCATGCCGTCACGCGTCCCGGGGCTTGTCGGCGCCCGGACCTACACTCGCC
This sequence comes from Mycobacterium sp., assembly GCA_032159965.1. Lineage (GTDB taxonomy): Bacteria > Actinomycetota > Actinomycetes > Mycobacteriales > Mycobacteriaceae > Mycobacterium. The sequence continues at coordinate 719 of JAVHWG010000644.1, read as the reverse complement.
TTGCCCATCAAACGACGGGACCTAGCGAGGAAGGAGACCACCGATGCGCTTCGTGCACACCGCCGACTGGCAGCTCGGCATGACGCGTCACTTCCTCAACGGCGAGGCGCAGCCAAGGTATTCGGCCGCCCGCCGTGACGTGGTTGCGGGGCTCGGCCCGTTGGTCGCCGAGACCGGCGCGGAGTTCGTCGTCGTCGCAGGGGACGTCTTCGAGCACAACCAGCTGGCGCCGCGCGACGTCAGCCAGTCGCTCGAGGCCATGCGCGCCATCGGGGTTCCGGTGTATCTGCTTCCCGGAAACCATGATCCGCTGGACGCGTCGTCCGTCTACACCAGCACACTGTTCGTCGACGAATGCCCGGACAACGTGGCGGTGCTCGATCGAGCAGGCGTACACGAGGTGCGCCCAGGCGTGCAGATCGTCGCTGCCCCTTGGCGTTCCAAGGCGCCGACGACGGAGCTGGTCGGCGAGGTCCTCGCCGACTTGGACGCCGACGGTGCGATGCGCATCCTCGTCGGCCACGGCGGTGTCGACATCTTGGATCCGGATCCCGACAAGCCCTCCGTGATCCCGCTTTCCGTTCTGGAGTCCGCGTTGACGCGAGGCGCCGTGCACTACGTGGCATTGGGCGACAAGCACTCTCGCACCGAGGTCGGCACGACCGGCCGGGTCTGGTACTCGGGCGCGCCCGAGGTGACGAACTACGACCACATCGAAT
>JAVHWG010000636.1:0-4692 GCA_032159965.1 Mycobacterium sp. | reverse complement strand
AACGGCGCGGTGGTGCTCCTGATGTGGGCGGGAATCCTGGCGTACCTCGACCGCTGCGGCTATGACTACGTGACCGGTTGCGTCTCGGTACCGATCCAGGGTCCCGGCGACCACATCGCAGGACGCCATGCCCGGGGCGTGCGCGACTACGTGCTGCAGCGTTACCGCTCTCAGTACACCGTGCGCCCCTACAAACCGGTGATGCTCGACGGCGCGACGCTGGACGACATCGAACCGCCGGAACGGGTGTCACTGCCCCCGCTGATGCGTGGTTACCTGCGGCTGGGCGCGCGGGTCTGCGGCGAGCCCGCCCACGACCCGGACTTCGGAGTCGCGGATTTCCCCGCGCTCCTGGACAAGCGCGAGGCCGACATCCGGTACCTGAAGCGGCTCCGCTCGGTCTCCGCGGCCGCAGAGGCAGTGCAGTGAGCGGCCTGCACGCATGGCACCCGCACGCCTCGTGCGACGCGAGCTGTGTGCGCGTTGACCCGGTCGGCGCGCTGGGGCGCTTCGCCAGCGCGGTCCGTGCGGCTTATCGCCTGTCTCTGATCATCGCTCTGCTACCGGTGATGCCGTTCCTTGCGCTTCCACTGCCGGGGCAGACACCGATGGTGCGGATGTACTGGCGGTTCTTCGTCCGGTGCATGGGGGTACGAATCACGTTGTCGGGTGGACCGATTCGCAATCTGCCTGGCGTGCTGGTGGTGAGTGGGCACGTGTCGTGGCTCGATGCCTTCGTCATCTACTCGCTGATGCCCACCACGTTCGTCGCCAAGAAGGAAGTGACCGAAGGACCGGGCCTGAGTTCGCTGGCCCGCGTGATGAAGATCATCCCCATCGACCGGTCGAACCTGCGGCACCTGCCCGAGGTCGTGGACACCGTGACCGAGCGCCTGCGATCCGGACAGTCCGTGGTCGCGTTCCCTGAGGGCACGACGTGGTGCGGCCTGGCTCACGGCGAATTCCGGCCCGCGATGTTCCAGGCCGCGATCGACGCGGGTCGGCCGGTGCAACCATTGCGGCTGAGCTATCGCCAGCGTGACGGCCGGCCGTCGACGGCCCCTGCGTTCGTCGGCGAGGACACCTTGCTCGCGTCGATTCTGCGCGTGGTGTCGACGCGTTCGGTGCTCGCTAACGTGCATGTGGAGGAACTGCAACTGCCGGGCGAGCACCGACGCGAACTGGCGGTGCGCTGCCAAGAGGTGGTGCGGGGCACCGACGCAGCCCGTCGCGAGCACGCACTGGCGGCCTGAGCGCGCAGTCGAGACCCCAAGTTCGGCGGTTAAGCTGGACGGGCTATGAACGCCCCACGTCCGGTGTATCTCGATCATGCCGCCACCACCCCGATGCATCCCGATGCGATCAAGGAGATGGCGGCGGCGATGGCGGTCGTCGGGAATGCGTCATCGCTGCACACTTCCGGCCGCGCTGCCCGGCGCACCATTGAGGAGTCGCGGGAGACCCTGGCCGAGAAGCTCGGTGCGCGGCCGTCGGAGGTGATCTTCACCGCAGGCGGCACGGAGAGTGACAACCTCGCAGTGAAAGGCATCTACTGGGCGCGCCGCGACGCCGATCCGCGCCGCCGACGGATCGTGACCAGCGCCGTCGAGCACCATGCCGTGCTCGACTCGGTGCAATGGCTGGCAGAGCACGAGGGCGCAGACGTGACATGGCTGCCCACCGACGCCGACGGCGTGGTGTCGCCCGCTGTGCTGCGGGACGCACTCGACCAGCACGACGACGTCGCCGTGGTGTCGGTGATGTGGGCCAACAACGAGGTTGGCACCATCATGCCGATCGCCGAATTGGCGGCCGTCGCAGCGGAATTCGAAGTGCCGATGCACAGCGACGCGATCCAGGCGGTCGGCCAGTTGCCCGTCGCGTTCGGCACCAGCGGATTGTCGGCAATGAGCATCGCGGCGCACAAATTCGGCGGCCCCACCGGCGTGGGTGCACTGCTGCTGCGTCGCGACACCGCATGCGTGCCGCTGCTGCACGGTGGCGGACACGAACGCGATGTGCGTTCGGGTACACCGGATGTCGCGGGTGCGGTCGGAATGGCAGCGGCGGCCAGGTTGGCCGTCGATGGACTCGACGCGCACAGCTCGAATCTGATCGTGCTGCGCGAGCGCTTGATCGACGGCGTGCTGTCAAGCATCGACGATGTGCGTCTGAACGGTCCCCGACATGCGCGACTCCCAGGCAACGCCCACTTCACGTTCGCCGGCTGTGAGGGTGATTCGCTGTTGATGTTGTTGGACGCCAACGGCATCGAGTGCTCCACCGGTTCCGCGTGTACAGCCGGTGTGCCGCTGCCGTCACATGTGTTGGTCGCGATGGGCGTCGACGCGGCCGCTGCCCGCGGGTCGATACGTCTGTCGTTGGGACGCACCACCGTTGCGTCCGACATCGACGCGGTCCTCGAAGTGCTTCCCGCCGCAGTGGACCGGGCCCGCCAGGCGGCGCTGGCCAGCGCCGGGGTTTCCAAGTGAGAGTTCTCTCCGCGATGAGCGGTGGTGTGGATTCGTCGGTGGCCGCCGCGCGGATGGTCGATGCCGGCCACGACGTCGTCGGTGTGCACCTCGCGCTGTCGTCGGCGCCCGGAACGCTGCGCACCGGCTCGCGGGGGTGTTGCTCGAAAGAGGATGCGGGCGATGCGCGCCGGGTAGCCGACATCCTCAAAATCCCGTTCTACGTCTGGGATTTCGCCGAGAAATTCAAAGAAAGCGTGATCGACGACTTCGTGTCGTCGTACGCGCGCGGCGAGACTCCGAACCCGTGCGTGCGGTGCAACGAGACGATCAAATTCTCTGCGCTGGCCGCCCGCGCGATGGCGCTGGGGTTCGACGCGGTGGCCACCGGGCACTACGCGCGGCTGTCGGAAGGGCGGCTGCGGCGGGCCGTCGACACCGACAAGGACCAGTCCTACGTGCTGGCGGTACTGAGCGCCGAGCAGTTGCGGCACGCGCTGTTCCCGGTCGGAGACACCCCTAAGCCGCAGATCCGGGCCGAGGCAGCCGCTCGCGGCCTCGCGGTCGCCGATAAGCCTGACAGCCACGACATCTGCTTCATCCCGTCCGGCGACACCCAGGCCTTCCTGGGTTCGCGGATCGGCGTGCGCCGCGGTGCCGTCGTCGACTCATCAGGGGCAGTGCTGGCCGAGCACGACGGCGTTCACGAATTCACGATCGGCCAGCGCAAGGGGCTCGGCATTGCGGGGCCGGGTCCCGACGGCCGGCCGCGGTACGTGACCGGGATCGACGCGGCTACCGCGACCGTCACCGTAGGGGACGTGTCGGATCTGGAGGTCTGGCGGGTCGTCGGCGGACGCCCGGTGTTCACCTCGGGAAGCGCGTTCACCGGCCCGATCGAATGCGCGGTGCAGGTGCGGGCGCACGGCGAGGTGGTCGACGCGGTCGCCGGGGTCGACGGTTCGCGGTTGGAGGCTCGTCTGCGGCAGCCGTTGCGGGGTGTGGCGCCGGGCCAGACGATGGTGCTCTACCGGCCGGACGCCGACGGCGACGAGGTGATCGGCAGCGCGACCATCCGCTGAGTTCAGTCGCAGCAACTACTTCGGGTGCACGCGTGAGGCGATCCTGCTCGCCAGCAGGCCGGGGACGACGTGGCTGTAGCCGCAGTATGTGACCTCCACCAGCACGGGGACCTCGAGGCGGTAGACCCGGCCGCAGTCGCCGACACTTTCGGCGCTCACGACATCCGGTTCGGCCGTGTAGTCGTAGACGTACGGGTACCCGGATGCACTGGCGGCGCACGTCTTTACCAGTTCTTCGACACTGTCGAATGCCCGGCGGGCGGTGTCGGGGTCGATGTACGCAGCCGCCGCCTCCGACAGCATGGCCTGCTTCGGTGGCGTCTGGAAGCTGGTCTTGTGGAACTGTTTGACATCGGGCCCGAAGGTGAGGCTTTCCAGCAGGATGAACTGGCACTCGGTGGGCACTGAGTCGACGAGCAGGCGATCGTCCACCGTCGAGATCGAGTCCATGCCGGGCACACCGTTGAGGTCCAGACCCGCGCCGGTGAGGTCGCGCAACTCTTCTGTGGTGAGCAGCAGCTCATCGACGTCGAGACCGTTGAGGTAGGGGCCCTCGGTGGGCGGCATGTAGGCGGTGCCGTCGACGACGCGCACGCATCCGCCGGCCACAGCCGCCGCGGCCAGAATGCTGAGCAACTGCCGTTTATGGGCCGCAACCGAACGACTCGGTTTGAAGCGCACCTGATGAGTATTGGACGACGACATCTCGGCGTCTACCGGCAGGGCGCCTGCGGCGTGCGGATACTCTCCGACCATCCGACATCGAAGTCGCCAACCTGCTGGGGCGAAGTTGGTGCTCCAGCCAACAACGAAAAGGGATGACTCATGAGCATGGCCTACCTGGCGCAACCTGAGCAGCAGCAGCAGCTGGAATGGCTTGACGGCGGCACGCTGGCAATCTTGCTCGACGGCAAGGCGACAGGCGGCCAGTTGATGGTCGGGCGCTTCGATGTCAGCGAGGGCGAAGCGCCCCCCTACCACAAACACACGCGTGAGGATGAGGTGTTCATGCTGATCAAGGGGACCGCGTTGCTCTGGTACGACGACCGGCAGATGGAGCTATCGGAGGGCGGTATCGTCTTCTTGCCCAAGAACATTCCGCACGCCTACCGCATCACATCCAAGAAGGCGGACCTGCT
>JAVHWG010000635.1:0-2793 GCA_032159965.1 Mycobacterium sp. | reverse complement strand
CGAGTGCGTGCCGGTACCGGTGATCAAACCCACGACGGTGTGGGTGTTGCGGACATCGATTGCTAGCAGCACGATTACCGCGGCGACACGAGATCGGCGGAGAACCCTTCGGGCACGTACGCCGGGTCCGCACCGGCGTGCACCTGCTTGTTGTCGGCGTCGACGAACACGATCCGCGGGCGATACTCGCGAGCTTCCGCGTCTGTCATCGTGCCATACGCGATCAAGATCACGATGTCACCTGGATGCACCAGATGAGCTGCGGCACCGTTGATTCCGATGACACCGCTGCCACGGCGTCCCGTGATCGCGTAAGTCACCAGGCGTGCCCCGTTGGTCACGTCGACGATGGTCACCTGCTCGCCTTCGAGAATGTCGGAGGCGTCCATCAGATCGGCGTCGATGGTCACCGATCCCACGTAGTGCAGGTCGGCCTCAGTGACTGTGGCGCGGTGAATCTTGGACTTCAGCATGGTGCGTAACATCAATTCCTCCAAGGTAATTCGTGATTGCCGTCCGGTCCGTTGGGCGAATACCCGTCGGTGCCGGCGATATCTATCGCGATGTTGTCGATCAGTCTGGTCTGCCCGAGCCGTGCTGCGATCAGCATCCGGCCGAGACCCCCGGTGGGGACGGCCTCGAGGTCGGGTCCGCGAACTTCGAGGTAGTCGACATCGATTGCGGAAACCTCCTCGAGCACGGCACGGGCGGAGTCCAGCGCCGCGTCGACGCCGACGGACGCTGCGTACATTCCAGCCAGCAGCGCCGACGACAACGCGCTGGCGTGCTCCCGTTCGACCCGTGTCAGATACCGATTCCGTGACGACATGGCCAAACCGTCGGCCTCACGGACGATCGGTACGCCGATGATACGAACATCGACGTTCAGGTCCGTCACCATCTGTCGGATCAGCACGAGCTGCTGGTAGTCCTTCTCGCCGAAGAAGGCACGGTCGGGTGCGACGATCTGCAGCAGCTTCAGAACAACGGTTAGCATGCCGGCGAAATGCGTTGGCCGCGAGGCGCCTTCGAGTTCCTGCCCCAGCGGACCGGGATGAACCACCGTGCGCGGACCGTGCGGGTACATGGCATCGGCGGACGGCGCGAACACCACCTCCACGCCTTCGCGACGCAGCATCTGAAGGTCGGCATCCATGGTGACCGGGTACCTGTCGAGATCCTCTCCCGCGCCGAACTGCAGTGGGTTGACGAAGATCGACACCACGACCACCGAACCCGGCACCCGCCGCGCGGCCCGGACGAGCGCCAGGTGGCCATCGTGGAGTGCGCCCATGGTCGGCACCAACATCACCCGACGGCCGGTGTGGCGCAGGGCACGTGTGACCTCGCCCACGACCTTCGGTGCCTCATAGACGTTCAGTTGCCCCGCAAGGAACTTCTTGGCCGACTTAACCGTCACCGCAACCTGCCCGGTCAGATGAATCAGCAAGTGCTTTAAAGACTTCCGACGGCGCATGTGCCCGTTGAGCGGTACGCAGAGAATTTGTTCGATACGCCTCGCCGAGCTGCGGGTCGACCTCGGCCATCGCACGTAGGTGCGCGACTACGGCTTGGGCATCGCCGCGGGCGACCGGGCCGGTCAGGGCGGCCTGCCCACGCCGCAGCGTGTTCTCCACCGAAGCTCGCGTGAGCGGGCCGATCACCCTCTCGGCGATACCGCCGGGGGCATCGTTGACCAACTGCTGGCCCAACAGCTCCTGGCCCCACAGTGCCGCGCGCAGCGCGTCCACCGCGTCGGCCACGACCGTCACGACGTGGTTGCTCGCATGCGCCAGGGCTGCGTGATAGAGCGTCCGCGCATCCTCCCGGACGCGGAACGGCTCACCGCCGATCTCCAGGACAAGCGACTGCCCGATCGCGTAGCCGACGTCGTCGGCGGCGGTGATGCCGAAGCAGGTGTCCGGCAGTCGGTCGATGTCCTCGTCGGAGCCCGTGAACGTCATCGCCGGGTGTACGGCCAGCGGTAGACAACCTTGTTCGGTCAGCGGCGCGAGCACGCCGATGCCATTCGCGCCGGAGGTGTGCAGGACGATCGTGCCCGGGCGCACCGCCCGGGTGGCCGCGAGACCGGACACGACGCTCGCGAGTTCGGCGTCGGGTACCGCCAGGACTAGGAGTTCGCCTTGCCCTGCGACGTCTTGAACGGGAAGGACCGTGGTATCGGGCAGGCGACGGCGGGCGCGCTCAAGTGACGCCCGGGACACGGCGCTGCATGCGACTACGACGTGGCCCGCGCGTTCGAGCGCCGAACCCAGCGCGGCGCCGACCCTACCCGCGGAAATGACCCCGACCGAGAGCCGGGCGGGGCGCAATCCGTCGTGCGGGGACTGCTCCATTGCAGACGACCTCGCAAAATTCGTGAGAAGTATCGTTCCAGTCCTGACGAGCGGGTACCGGACGGTCAAACACAGACTATCTTAGCCGTCGCGGCGACGGCGGCGTCCGCCCCCGGAGCCGCTGGGGCTGGGCTGCAGCCTGGCGAGCAGCTCAGCCACGGACTGCCCGTTGGTATCTGACGTCCCGTGCTTGGCCGACGGCTCAGTCGGCGCCGGAGGTGGCGCCGCAAACGAGTTCGACTCACCCGAGTGACGTGGCGGCGGCGGGCCTGCGGCCGTACCACCGTTATCAACCGGTCCGTAATGCCTTCCTCTGAGCGACTCATCAGGGGCTGGCGGGGGCGCGGCGGGGGGCGGCGGGGCCGGGTGCGGGCCTGATGAACCGTTCGTCGGCGGCCAGCCGGCGCCCGGCGACGGCGCCGCCGGCGGCTCTTCG
>JAVHWG010000633.1:0-5102 GCA_032159965.1 Mycobacterium sp. | reverse complement strand
CTCGGCGGCTGGAATCAAGTTGCAGCCGTTCATGATTCACTACACCGCCAGCAAGCATGCGGTGACGGGAATGGCGAAGGCGTTCGCCGCGGAACTCGGCAGGCACTCGATCCGGGTGAACAGCGTGCACCCCGGACCGGTGAACTCCGACATGGGGTCGGGAGACATGGTCTCCGCGATCGGCAAGGCGATGGAGTCCAACCCTGCACTGCAGAACATGATGACGCCGTTCCTGCCCAACTGGATTGCCGAGCCAGAGGACATCGCGGACGCGGTACTCTTCCTCGCCAGCGACGAGTCCAAGCTCATCACCTCCACACAGATGTCGATCGACCAGGGCTCCACGTCATACTGATTGGCCAGGGATCAATGATGCAAGAGACAACGGCAACCCCCTACTTCATCTCCGAGTCCGACGCTTACGTGCCCAACGAGATCGCGCAGGGCGGCTGGGGACCCACACTCGGCGGGCAGGTGGTGGGCGGACTACTGGCCAGGGCGGTCGAAGCCAAACGCGCCGACGTCGATCTTCTGCCAGCACGTTTCACCGTCGACATACTGCGTCGGGTGGCCACCGAGCCGGTGCGCGTGCACGCCGACGTGGTTCGGGTGGGCAGAAGGATGCAGGCGGTCGACGCGACCATGACTCAGGGCGGCGAATTAGTCGCCCGCGCGTCGGCGCTATACCTCCGTCGCAGCCAGCAGCCGTCCGAACTGCCCTGGACGACTGACGTCGCGATGCCGCCGATACCGGAGGAGCCGGACCGGTTCGACGATTCGAAACCCATGTTCATCACCGCATTCGGACGCGAGGTCGAGACCCCGGGCAGGGGATTCGAGTGGCAGCACGACGGCCCGAAGTATGCCTGGCTTCGCGAGATTCGCGCCCTCGTCGATGACGAGGAGACGACGCCGTTCGTTCGCGCGGCCCTTGCGGTGGACGTCACCGCCTCGGTCACCGGATTCTCGACGGCCGGGCTCGGGTTCATCAACGCAGACTTCACGTTGACGTTGTGCCGGCTGCCCGAGGGGCCCTACATCGGACTTGCGGCTCTGACGCACTACAGTGCCGACGGGATCGCGACCGGCACGGCAAGCCTGTTCGACGCGGTCGGCCCGATCGGGACCGGCGTGACCACCGCGGCAGCCAACGCACACTTCGCACCCAAGTCGGGTTAGGCCCGCGCGCCAACCAGCGGGCCGACCACGAGAGCCCGTCGCAGGAAGGACACCTGGTCCCCCACTGCCTTCTCGAACCAGTCGTGCCCGGGCCACACGTCGAAGTGGTCGCACGGGTAGTGGTGTACCTCCGCCCGTCCATGCACGGCGGTCTTGACGACGGATTCGGCGGGCACGTACCTGTCGAAGTCCGCGATCTGCACTAGCAGACGGCTTTTCAGCCGCTTGGCGGCCGATGCGGTGCGCACCGCGCCGAGCTCGAAACCCACGGCGACGTCGACTTCGTTGCGCCACGTGGGACCGGCCATCGAGGTGTAGCTCTCGTATGCGCCGTCGAGTGCGAGCGCGCCGGGCTCGCCCGGACGCGAGACAAGCGGCATGAGCTTGGCGGCGCCGCCACGTGCGAGGCTGATGCGACTGGCGACGCCCAATGCCGTCCACCGCACTGCCGTGCCGACACCGCGTGAGCGCGCCGACGCGCGACTGGCGGCCAGTCCGCTCGTCAAGGGCGTCATGGCGATGACTGCCGCGACGTCGGAGCGATCGGCCGCCACGTGGAGAACGTGTCCGCCCGACAGCGACGTACCCCAGATCGCCAGCCGGCCCCCATCGACGCCGGGCAACGACTTCACCGCGTCGACGGCTGCGTGATAGTCCTGGATCTGCCGCTTGATGGAAATCGACTGTCGTGGTTCGCCTCCCGATGCGCCGAAGCCGCGAAAGTCGAAGGCCAACACGTCGATGCCCGCGGCGCTGATCCGCTCGGCGAATGGTTGCAACCCGGCGTCCCTGGTGCCGCCGAAGCCGTGCGCCATGACGACGGCGGGCCTGCCGTCGGGACCTGTGAGGGCGTCGCCCTCGCCGCGGAAGTGCCACGCGCGGCACGTCACACCCTGCGAGCGGAACGCGATGTCCTCGAACGTCATGCCGACTCCTGCGCCTGCTCGGAGGTTCCCGTGATGCCGTATATCGTGCTGAGCCAGACCGTCGCGGCACCGTCCATCAGTTGCTCGCGGGTGAGTGATCCTCCGAGCGTGAGCCGTTCCAGAAGTCGATCGTTGAACTCGAGCAGCACGGACGCCAGGACGTCGGCGTCCAGACCGTCCGGTGCACGGCCCGCCGATCGATCCGCGCGGATCATCGCGGCGATCGACTCCACGAACGACTCCCGCGCGTCGTCCCAGATGTCGCGGACCGACGCGTTCGAGCCGCGCGCCTCGAGCATCGCCTTGAAGAGGTGCCGGTGGTCCTCACACGTGGCGAAGAGTCCTTCGAGCATCGCGTAGATCCGTTGTCGCGGAGGGTCGGACGCCACGGCGAACGCTGGACCAGTGAACGAATCGTTGACGGCGAACGTCGCATCGAGGATGCGCTCCATCAGCGCCGCGACCGCTGCACCCTTGTTCTCGAAGTAGAAGTAGAACGCCGAGCGGGTGACGCCCGCCTGCTTGGAGATTTCGGCGATGTTGATCGCCTCGAGGTTGGATTCGAGCAGCCAGCGGTCCAGCGCGTCGAGGATGGCCTCGCGCCGGTCGTCGCTGCGCTGTGGCGGACGGCGGTCGGTTTGGCTTCTCACACCGACGCCAGTTGCGTAGCGCGTTTGATGCCCGCGGGTATCTCACGGGTGCGGATGTCGTGCTCGTAGTGGAAGTAATCGACTTGCTGTGTGTGCCGAGCACTTTCGGTGCAGTGGCCGGTGTAGAGCTTCTGATCCGCGTCGATGACACGTTCCATCTCGGTCGGCGAAGGAAGCGCGTAGCGGCCGATGGCATACGCGGCCAGCAGCCGCGACTGGCACTCGACGAACGGAAAGAGCGTCGGCACCGACTGGGCGAATCCCACGAAGGCGAGATCGGAGATGCCGGGTTTGAACATTCGCTTGTACAACCGGATGTGGTTGTCTGACGCGCTGATGAAGTCCCGGTCGAAGAACGGGAACGTGATGTTGTAGCCGGTCGCGTAGACGATGACGTCGAAGTCGTCGCTGGTGCCGTCCTCGAAGTGCACGGTCGAGCCGTCGAGCCGTGACACGTTGGGCTTGGGGATGACGTCACCCGAACCGAGCCGCAGGGGCAGCTCGACCGATTGCGTCGGATGCGCTTCGAAGAGTTTGTGATTGGGCGCGGGCAGGCCATACATCGTGGGGTCGACACCCATGGCGGGTGCGACGAGTTGGATCGCCTTGCGCTGCCACGACAGCGGTATGTGCGGCGAGGTCCGCCACAGCGTATCGCCCGGCCTGCCCGCGATGTACTTCGGCACGATCCACGCGCTGGAGCGCGTCGACAACGTCACGGTGTTCTGAAGCGCCTTGGACGACAGTTCGACGGTGATGTCGGCGGCACTGTTGCCGAGGCCGACCACCAGAATTCGCTTGCCCGTCAACCCGAGGGGCGTCTGCGGGTCGATGTAGTGGTGCGAGTGGATGGTCGCGCCGTCGAACGTGCCGGGGAAGTCGGGCAGCCGCGGGTCCCAGTGATGCCCATTGGCGACGACCAGGAGGTCGAACTCGCGAGTGTCGCCCTGCTGGTCGGTGATGTTCCAGCCGCCGCCGTCGGCGCGCGCAGCATGGTCCACGCCGTTGCGGAACTCGATGTTCTCCAGGAGGCCGAACGCGTCGGCGTACGCGTCGAGGTATGCCTTGATGTCCGTGTGGTGCGGAAACGCCGGATAGTGGTCGGGCATCGGAAAGTCCTTGAAGCACAACCGTTGCCGCGAGGTGTCGATGTGCAATGACCGGTAGGCGCTGCTGTGCCCGTTGGGATTGCCGAACGCCCAGTTGCCGCCGATCCGATCGGATGTCTCGAAGGTGGTGTAGGGAACGTCGTAGTCCTTGAGCATCTTGCCGGCGGTCAGGCCGCTGATGCCTGCGCCGATGACCGCAGTACGCGGACGAGTTCGATACACGAGCCGGACGTTAGCAGCGGCTTTGACTCACGTCAACGAATTCTGACAACTGTCAAACGACTCCTGGTTGCCGCCTGCTCGACGACTTCTGCGCCACGGCTGCGATCGCGGCGACATCACGACCCTCAGGCAGAAGTCGACGACCCGTGAAGCTGTAAATCAGCTCGAGTCGCCGATGACCCCGCTCTCGATCAAGTGGTCGGTCAGCGGTCCGACGCCGACGGTGAAGTGCCCGGCCATCGCGCTTCGAGCCTGCTCCGCGTCACGCGCTTCGAGCGCGGTGATGACGGCGCGATGGTCGGCCGTCGACTGCTTGGGCCAGCCGTGCAGCGTCGGGAACACCGACTCGGGCGCATAGCGGGTGATACCCGACATGAACTGCGTCAGCTTGGGCGAGTCGGCGGCCACGTTGATGGTCCGGTGAAACTCGTGGTTGAGCCGGACCGTGCGCTCCAGATCGGGCTGCTCATAAGCCTTTTCCAGCTCGTCCTGGATGACCCGCAACGACGCGAGCTGCTCGTCGGTGATGTTCTCCGCGGCCCTCGCGGCAAGTTCGCCACCGACGAACGCCTGCACGATCGCGACGTCGGCCATGTCGCGCGCGGTGACCTCGAGCACCATGAACCCGCGCCGCGGATGCTGCTCGAGGAGCCCCTCGGCGCGCAGGTTCAACAGCGCCTCGCGTACCGGAGTGACGCTGATGCCGACGTCCGCGGCCAGTTGATCGAGGCGCAGGTACTCCCCGGCGCGGTACGTGCCGTTGAAGATGCGCCTGCGGACATAGCGCGCGACGTCGTCGGAGAGTTGCGGCCTGACCGCGAACTCCGGATCAGATGCGGTACTCATTGAGCAGACTATTGCTGATGATCGTCTTCTGAATCTCGCTGGTGCCCTCGCCGATCAGCAGGAACGGAGCGTCGCGCATCAGACGTTCGATCTCGTATTCCTTGGAGTAGCCGTAACCACCATGGATGCGGAAGCTCTGCTGGGTGACTTCCGAGCACGCCTCGCTGGCG
>JAVHWG010000616.1:0-3421 GCA_032159965.1 Mycobacterium sp. | reverse complement strand
CCCTTCACCTCAACGAAATCCGGGACCAACGACATTGCGGCCTCGGTGTTCTCCACCCGCAGCGCGCACCGGTACAGCCCTTGATGGTTGCCGCCCCACGGCACCGGATCCGCCTTGCGGGTATCGGGGTGCGCGACAACGGTGAGGCTGAACTGATGCGCGTCCTCAGCCAGTGTGTAGCGCGACACGGCGCACTTGACGGCATTGGCCGATCCGCCGGGGGCGAGTTGGTCGCCAGCGACCTCGACGTGTGCCGGCGCCTGCACCTGACCGAAGCCGATCGCAGTGAGGAATTCTCCGGTAGCCGCCGCGTCGATGGCGGCGATGCGGATTCCGGCGAACACCGCTCCCGGCTTCTCGCTCGGCGCTTCGGCGAGCTCGATGACCGCGCCGTCCGGATCGAGCGCGAGAAACGACTTGGAGCCGGAGATCAGGCCATCGACCGGCCCAGTCACAGTGATGCCGGCACCACGCAACGCTGCGACGGTTCCATCGAGGTCGGCCACCGTCAACAGCGTCGACCGGATGCCGGGACGAGTAGGGTCGCTGTTCGGGTCGGCTTTCAGCGCCGGCTTGTGGAACTCGATGGCCTCCAAAGCACAGCCAGCGCGGCCGCCTCGCGAGTCGTAGAGAAACGATGTCTCACAGAATGTTTCGCCGCCGTCGAGGCCGAGGATACTACCGTTGGTCGCGACTTTGGCATCGGTCCGCATGCGCGGCGCCAGCCCGAGCTGCCCGACGTAGACCCGTTCAGTGCGCTGCAACGATTCACAGTTGAGATTGACATGCAAAAAGCGCCGCGCAAGCTGCTCCGAAACCACTACAGCACAACCGAGTTGATCTTGAACTCGATGATTTCGTCTTCGTTGAAACCGAGTTCGGCGAGCAGCGCGTCGGTGTCCGCACCGTGGTCGGGCGCGCAAGTCAATGCCAGCGGCGTCTCGTCGAATTGCACGGGGCTGGCCGCCAACGCGAACTCGTTGTCTCTGTGATCGGTGACCCTGGGCAGGTATCCGTTGGCGATCACCTGCGGATCGCTGTGTACCTCGTGGGCGGTGTGCATGACGTCCCACACCCCGTCGAACCCTTCAAAAGCCTTCTCCCAGTGGGAAAGATCCTCGGATTCGAAACTGCGCCTCAGCTCGGCGATGCATTCTTGGCGGTTACCGAAACGCGCCACGGCGCTGGCGAACCGCTCGTCGCCGATCAGTTCCGGCCGGCCCAGCCGGGTGCAGAAGTCCGACCAGAACCGGTCGGCCTGCAAAAGCACGAAAGCGATGAACCGGTTGTCGCGCGTCTTGTAGATGCTGGCCACCGGATTGGGCATCTCGTCGAGGTTGAACTTCGGGATGTCCTGACCGGTGACGCCGGCACCCACGACGTCCGGACCCAGTTGCCAGATCGCCGCATTGAGCAGCGACACGTCGACCACCGACGGCTCCCCGGTCCGTTCGCGTTTCACCAGCGCCCCTGCGATTCCGGCCGCAATGGCCAGGCCGCCGTAAGAGTCGCCGAAGGCGGGCCGCTGAATCGGCGGGTAGGAACCGTCACCGGTCGAATACGCCTCACCGATGCCGCCGCGCGCCCAATAGGCAGCCAGGTCGAAGCCGCCCTGCGAGGAGAGGTCGCCGCGAACGCCGTAACCGTGACCGCGGGCATAGATGATCTTCGGGTTGCGCGCCCGCACCTGCTCGACGTCGATTCCCATCCGCTGACGCGAATCCGGCAGCAGGTTGGTGACGAACACGTCAGCGGTTTCGATCAGCTTCATCAGCAGCTCCAGCCCGTCGGGCGTGGAGGTGTCCAACCCGATGCTGCGCTTGCCGCGGTTGGGCTGCTCGATGAAGTGGTTCACTCCCCCTGCACCGGTGACGAGTCCGGAGCTGATCAGTCCGCGTTGGGGGTCACCGGTTTCGGGGTGCTCGACCTTGATGACGTCAGCGCCCCAGTCGGCCAGCACCGCGCCGGCGGCGGGAACAAACGTCCACGCAGCCAGCTCGACCACCCGGATTCCACTGAGAACGTCTGTCACAGCGGATATCCGATCGTTTTGGTCTGTAGATGCTGTTCGAATCCCTCGATGCCGTTCTGCCGGCCGATACCGCTCATCTTGTAACCACCGAACGGGGCGTCGGCGCCGTAGTACATGCCGCTGTTGATCATCAGTGAGCCGGTCCGAATGCGGCGGGCCACGGCCATCGCTCGCTCGTCGGAGCCCATGATGCCGCCGGCCAAACCGTAAACGGAGTTGTTGGCCAGCTCCACGGCACCGTCGTCGCCGCCGTCGTATGGGGTGATGGACAGCACCGGGCCGAAGACCTCCTCCTGGAAGATGGTGTGCTCCGGCGCGACGTCCGCGACGACAGTCGGGGCCACGAAGAACCCGCGGTCCAAGCCGTCGGGCACACCGCCGCCGGCGGTGATCCGGCCGCCGTCCGCCTTCGCCTTCTCGATGTAGCCCAGCACCCGCTCGCGTTGCTTTGCCGACACCAGCGGGCCGCAGAACGTGTTCGGGTCGCTCGGGTCACCCACGGTCAGCGCGCCGAACGTCGCGGAGGCGACCTCAACGGCCTGCTCGTAGTGCGAGCGCGGCACCAGCATCCGGGTGGCCAGCGCACAGCCCTGCCCGGAGTGCATCAGTGCGCCGAGACAGCCGGGCAGCGCCATGGCCATGTCGGCGTCGTCGAGTATCAGGTACGCCGACTTGCCGCCGAGCTCAAGCATGTTGCGCTTCATGGTGTCCCCGGACAGCCGCTGGATCAGCTTGCCGACCGCGGTTGATCCGGTGAACGACACCATGTCGACCCTGGGGTCGGTGGCGAGCACTTGGGCGATGTCGTTGTTCGACGCCGGGACGATGTTGACCACACCGGCCGGGATGTCGGTCTTCTCGGCGATGATGCGGCCCCACCGCAGTGCGCTCCACGGCGTCTCGACGGCCGGCTTGAGCACCATGGTGTTCCCGGTGGCCAAGATCTGGCCCACCTTGTTGCTGATGATTTCGAACGGGAAGTTCCACGGCGTGATCGCGCCGACGACTCCCATCGGCTCCTTGACCACGACGCGGTTGTACGGCACGCCCATCTTGGCGTCCTGATCGAGCATCCGCTCCCAGGTGAACTCCGAGATGTGTTGCGCCGGCCAGCGGATGGCGTCGGCCAGCGGCCATTCCAGCTGCGCGATGTAGGTCATCCCCACTGTCGCGCCGACTTCGGCGATCAGCTCGGCGCGGATGTCCTCTTTTTCCTCCTGCAGCGCGTCGTGCAACTGCATCAGGCAGCGTTGACGGAACTTGTGGTTGGTCGACCAGTCGGTGGTGTCGAAGGCACGACGGGCGGCCGCGATGGCCTCCTGCATGTCCTCGGCACTCGCGTCGGTGGCGGACCCCAGCACTTCTTCGTTGGCAGGGTTGACATTCTCG
>JAVHWG010000662.1:0-3472 GCA_032159965.1 Mycobacterium sp. | reverse complement strand
GTGGTCAGCTGGAAGGACGCCGAACTATCGTTCTGCGCAATGTCTTTGGCCACGATGTAGTACGGCGGCTGATAGCTGCTCGCGGTCGGGTTCGGGTCGAGCGGCACGTCCCAGAAGTCCGATGTGGAGAAGAAGGTCACGGGATCGTTGACGTGGTACTTCGCCAACAGCTGCCGCTGCACCTTGAACAGGTCCTCCGGGTAGCGCAGGTGTGCGGCGAGGTCCGGTGAGATGTCGCTCTTGGGCTTCACCGTTCCCGGGAAGACGCTCTCCCACGCCTTGAGCACGGGATCCTGCTCGTCCTGCGCGTACAGCGTCACGGTGCCGTCATAGGCGTCGACGGTGGCCTTCACCGAGTTGCGGATGTAGGACACCTGCTTGTCGAGCTGAAGCCGGTTGAGGGCGATCTCGCTGGAGTCCGCCGTCGCCGAGGACAGCGTGGTCAACTCCGAGTACGGATAGTTGTCCAACGTGGTGTACCCGTCGACGATCCACACCATCTTCTTGTTCACGATGGCCGGGTACACACTGCTGTCGGTGGTCAGCCACGGCGCGACCGCCTCCACGCGCGCAGCCGGATCACGATTGAACATGATCTTGCTGTTGTCGCCGATCACGTTGGAGAACAGGAAGTTTCGCTCCGCGAACTTGGCGGCGAACACAGAACGCGAGAACCAGTTCCCGATCGGAACGCCTCCGGCACCGGTGTAGGTGTAGTTCTTGGTCTCGGTGTTCGTCTCGTAGTCGTACTCGCGATCGGTGCCGTTTCGGCCGACGATCGCGTAGTCGTCGGCCGCGCTGGCGATGATCGGGCCGAAGTAGATGCGGGGCTGATCCAGTGGTGCCGGGCCCGGAGCAACCACGGTGCCGTTGGCGCCGACGACGCTGGCCAGGAATTCCGGATAGCCGCCGTTCTGGTTCGGGT
Source organism: Mycobacterium sp. (assembly GCA_032159965.1). Taxonomy (GTDB): domain Bacteria; phylum Actinomycetota; class Actinomycetes; order Mycobacteriales; family Mycobacteriaceae; genus Mycobacterium. The sequence goes on along the minus strand of JAVHWG010000662.1, from coordinate 2,547 downwards.
CGTTGGCGACCCCGCGCACGGTGTTGGCCGGCGAGGCGATGAAGCCGTTGCCATGGGTGTACACGCTGTGCCGGTTGATCCAGTCGCGCTGGTTGTCGATCAGCCGGTCGGGGTTGAGCTCCCTCGCCGCGACGACGTAGTCGCGCAGGTGGCCGTCGGGACCGTTGTACCGGTCGATCGCCAGCTGATCGGGGAACGAGTAGAAGTTCTTGCCCTGCTGAAACTGCGTGAACGCCGGGCCGACGATCGTCGGATCGAGCAGGCGGATGTTCGACGTCGTGGCACGGTCGGCGGCCACCTGCTGTGCGGTGGTGTTGATGTTGCCGCTGTAGTCGCGGTACGTCACGTTGGTCTCGGTCAGCCCGTAGGCGTCACGGGTCGCCCTGATGCTGCGACTGATGTATTCGCTTTCCTTCTGCGCCGCATTGGGTTTGACGCTGATCTGCTCGACGACCAGCGGCCAGCCCGCGCCGACGATCAACGACGACAGCAGCAGCAGCACCACGCCGATGGCCGGAATGCGCAAGTCGCGCAACACGATTGCCGAGAACACCGCGATCGCGCAGATCACGGCGATGGCCAGAAGGATCAGCTTGGCAGGCAGCACCGCGTTGATGTCGGTATACCCGGCGCCGGTGAACGGCTTGCCGTCACGGGTGTGGCTGAGCAGCTCGTAGCGGTCGAACCAGTAGGCGACCGCCTTGAGCACGATCAGTGTGCCGACCAACGAGATCAGCTGGATGCGCGCAGACCGGCTCAGCGCTCCGGTGCGACCGGCCAGCCGGATGCCGCCGAACAGGTAGTGGCCCAACAGGTTGGCGACGAACGCCAGGAACGTCGCCACGAACAGGTAGCTCAGCACCAGCCGGTAGAACGGCAGGTCGAAGGCGTAGAAACCGAGGTCCATCCCGAACTGCGGGTCGCTGACCCCGAAGCTTCCGCCGTGCAGGAACAGCTGCACCTTCACCCAGTTGGTCTGGGCGACGATGCCCGCGAGCAACCCGATGAACAGCGGGATGCCGATGCCGAACAGGCGCAGCCGGGCCATCGCCGCGGTGCGGTACCTGGCCACCGGATCGTTCGGTCCCGCGGTCGGGACGAAGACCGGCCGCGTCCGGTAGGCCAGCGCCAACGCGCCGAACACGACGGCGCCGATCAACAGCGCACCGACCAGGAACACGACCAACTTGGTGACCAGCACGGTGGTGAACACCGAGCGATAGCCCAGCTCGCCGAACCACAACCAGTTCACATAGGTGTCGACCAGGCGTGGCCCGATCAGCAAGAGCACGACGATCGCCAACGCAATGGCGATCAGAATTCGGCTACGCCGCGTCAGCTTCGGCATCCTCGCCGCGGGCCGCATACCCACTCGTCAACTCCGCTCTCGGGTGTCCAATTCGGCACGTCTGGAATCGACGTGCCCCAACTCTACGCACTGGTCGCCAAGGGAATTCTCAGCAATGGGGCGGTTCGCCGCCAGCGGAAACCGCATGCAACGCATCGACGGCCGACGTCAGGGTGTCGACCTTGATCAGCTGCAGGCCGTCATCGTGCGCGGACCGGGCCTCGTCGCAGTTGTCCGCGGGCACCAAGAAGATCGTCGCGCCCGCTTCCTGCGCGGCAACCATCTTGTGGGTGATGCCGCCGATGGGACCGACCTTGCCGTCCCCGCTGATCGTGCCGGTGCCCGCGACGAACTTGCCACCGTTCAAATCACCCGTGGTGAGCTTGTCGACGACGGCGAGGCTGAACATCAGGCCCGCGGACGGTCCCCCGATGTTGGCGAGGTTGAAGTCGATCTTGAAGTCGGCCCACGGCGCGTCGCGCACACCGACGCCGAGGAAGCCGTAATCACGGTCCGCGTTCTTGCCCAAGGTGATGGTCGCCGTGCCGATCCCGTCACCCTTGCGGCGGTAGTCGATCACTATTTGGTCGCCGGGTTTGGTGGCCTTCAACAGGGCGGTGAACTCGTCGAGATTGGCGACGGGCTTGTTGTCGACCATGTCGATGGCATCGCCGGCCTGCAGCTTGCCCGCCGACGGCCCGGGATCGGTGACGTTCTCGACCGTGACCGCCTCCGGATACTTCAGGTATCCCAGCGCGGCGTACTCGGCGCTGTCCTCGGAGCGCTGAAAGTCATTGTTGTTGTCCTTGTCGATCTCGTCCTTGGACTTGTCCGGCGGGTAGACCAGGTCCCTTGGCACCAGCTGATCGCGACCCGACATCCACAATGCGAGGGCTTGACCGAGCGTGATGCCGTCACTCTGCGAGACGGTGGTCATGTTCAGGTGCCCGGAGGTGGGATAGACCTTCGTCCCTTCGATGTCGACGACCTTCTTGCCGTCGACCTCACCGAGGGTGTCGAACGTCGGACCCGGACCCAGCGCCACGAACGGCACCGCCACCGCCGACAGCAATAGACCGAACGTCACGATCGGCACCAGTGCCACCACCAGGGTCAGAATCCGCCTGTTCACGACGCCCACATTAGGGCTCTGCCAGCCAAACCCCCGGTCGTGGCACTCCTGGCGGGTGGATATTCAC
>JAVHWG010000587.1:0-2668 GCA_032159965.1 Mycobacterium sp. | reverse complement strand
CAATTGTCGCGAAGGCGGTAGGCACCCGGCCGCGCACCTGAAGGCTCCTTTGCCGGTGCCGGTGGTGATGCGGAGAATCGCTGCCACAATTAACGATTGGTGCGCTCGCTGGCGGGTATATGGGCTTGATGACACCCGCACCACCTTCGAATTTGATGATGGGACCTGTCCAAAGGCGCCAGTCCCGGTAGTCGGGTCGACGCGGCGGGGCTTCATGAGTCGTTCAGAGCACAATCGGCAACCGCCGTATGACGACGCAGCGGCCAAGCTCGCGAGCAACGATTCCTTGTTCGTTGGAGTGAGCGACCTGTGTGACGCTGCGGTGCTGAGGATGGGAGTCGATGGGGTGGCGCTGGCGGTGCTGACACCCACCGCGCGTATCCGAGAGCTGGTGTACGCCACGGACCCCATCGCTCGACAGCTGGACGAATTGCAATACACCATCGGTGAGGGGCCGTGCTTTGATGCCTATCTCGCGAATAGGCCGCAGTTTCATCCAGAATTGACAAGCGTTGACCAGACGTCCCGGTGGCCTTCGTACGCCGCCAGCGCCGCCGACCTCGGAGCCCAGTCGCTGTTCGCGTTCCCGGTGCCTAACGGCCGCCGTCCGTTCGGTGTGCTCGAGTTGTATCGCCGCACTGAAGGGAGCCTGACCGACGCACAATGCGCCGCCGCCGGGGAGTGTGCGAACGCGATCGCCCGCCAATTGCGATCGAACTGGCGAGACCACGTCGCCCACTTCGACAGCGCTGAGGAGGCCCTCGACTCCGCATCAAGCGTCGGTGCCGAGCGCAATGAACCATTGGACCCATTCACGCGCACGCAAGTCCATGTCGCGGGCGGGATGGTTGCGGTACAACTCGGGATCGACGCCGGCGAGGCCGTCGACCGATTACGCGCTTACTCGTACGCATGTGCGCGACCCATCTCCGCGGTGGCCGCCGACATCATTGGCCGCCGGCTCACGTTGGATGGTCAGTCCGGCATTCCCGACGGTTGAGCACGCCCATGCGCCGGTGCGCGGGAGCGGTGACTCAGTTGCCTAGCGGCGGATCGGGTTCGACCGTAGGTGCCTGAGCGGGCTGGCCGGTACCCGCCTCGCCTGCCGTCTGCTGCACCGTCGCCGCCGGGCCACGCCCATTCACCTGGCGAGCGGCGAAATCCGCTGCCTGCTCGGGCATCCCATTGCTCTTGTACGAGCTGTGTGCGCTGCGGTCAAGGCCGCCGGGGAAGCAGACCGGGTCACCGGTCGCACACAGCTGAATGGTCTTCGCCGTATAGAGCTGGCCGACGGCGACGGGCGGCGCATCGTGCGCCACCAGATTCAGAAACCAGCTATCCGGTGTACCGAAGAGGACCACCGCCACGACGTGCGGAGCGATCGCCGCGGGCATCGGGCCGCTGATTGCCGCCGGCAGGGCGAAACCGGCGGGGACGGTGTCGGTTGTGGTGTAACCGGCCACCGCCGCACCTTGCGAGTAACCGCCGAGAACGATCTTGGTACTGGGGCAACTCGCCGCGATCGACTGAATTCTGTTGCCGGCGTCGGCAATTCCGTCGACTGCTTGCCCGAACTCCAGAGACGCGGGGTAGTTGACTCCATATGCCTCGACCGTTCTGCCGGGCAGACGGGCATTGAGCGCATCGACGAACGCCTGTCCGGTCGCGCCGACGCCGGGAGCCTCCAGGGTGCCTCGGGCGAAGACGACTTCGACGCTGGGACAAGCGTCGCCGGCGGCGCTCGCCGACGGCACCGATGCTGCAAGCGAAGTGGCGAGAATCGCCGTCACGGCAAGCGTCGCGAAGATTGCGGCCAGCGCGGTGCGGACGGTCAAGGTCCGGATCCGGGATAGTTGTGCTGCAACAGTCCTCATGGTCTGCGTCCTCTTTCCCGTTCCGCTCACCGGCACTTCGACGTTTTTGATGACGGCCTGTCCCTTACAAGACAGCCGTCCGATCCGCCATTCCGGGAGTCGTTGTGATCTACGCCACTTGCGGAGGTTCAAGCCGCGCGCCGGTAGAGCTGCGACGCCACGTTGTTGACATCCACGTGCGGGTCGGCGCCGAATACTCTTCGTGGCAACTCTTGCGCTCCGGACGCTGATCGCTGCATCGTCTCTGGTGACCGCTGCCATGGGTTTTGTTGTGCTGTCTCATGATTCAGCCTCCAACCGTCAGACGTCGGCGCGGCCAACGGTGAGTGATCTGCACTACCTCGACGAATACATGCTGGTCGAAGAAAACGTCGTCCCCGCGATGGCCGGGACCAGATGGGGTCAAATCGTCGCGGCGCCACAGGGCGGAATGCCCCCGGCCAACCCACCGGAATGCGGATTGTTTCTGTCGCAAAGCAACGCCACACAGAAGGGACTGGCGATGCGCTCGTCTCACGGCCGGGCAATCGGCGTCGAATTAGCGGTCGGCGGGGACCGGGTGGACGTGGCCGCCGCTCGGGAGAACTGTGCCTTTTTCACGCTCGACGCGCCGGACATCCAATCCGCGGTGCACCTGGAGCCGATGGAGCTCGAGGGTGTGCCGCCCGGTGCGATCAGCACCAGGCTGCACTCTCAGACGACGGCGAACGGGCAATCCGTCGCCTGGGACGTTGCACTGGTAACCGGATATACCCGCGGGGTCTTGGTGACGACGCAGTACACACCCGGCCCGC
>JAVHWG010000501.1:0-16269 GCA_032159965.1 Mycobacterium sp. | reverse complement strand
CGTCGGACCGTCGGGAGTGTTGGCGGAGTTCGGCGACCAGCGTCATCAGTTCCCGTTGGCGTCGGTCACCAAGCCACTCGCCGCCCGCGCGGCCCACGTCGCCGTCGAAGAAGGCGTATTCGACCTGGACACCTCTGCGGGCCCGCCGGGGTCGACGGTTCGCCACCTGTTGGCGCACGCGTCGGGACTGGCGATGCATTCCGACGAAGTGATGGCGGAGCCTGGAAAACGGCGGTGTTACTCCAACTACGGATTCGGTGTGTTGGCCCAGGCACTGCAGGACGCCTCGGGCATCGATTTCGTCGACTACCTGGCGGACGCGGTGCTGGTTCCCCTGGGGATGTCGGACACCCGACTGGAAGGCGGGGCGGCGGCCGCCGGATACGGGGGCGTCTCGACGGTCGCCGATCTGGTCCGGTTCGCGGGTGAGCTCCTGCGGCCGGAACTGGTGGCCGCGCCGACGCACGCCGAGGCGACGGCCGTGCAGTTCCCCGGACTCGACGGCGTGCTGCCGGGGTTCGGGGTCCAGCGGCCCAACGACTGGGGACTCGGGTTCGAGATCAGGGACGGCAAATCACCGCACTGGACAGGCTCGACGAACTCGGCCGCGACGTACGGCCATTTCGGTCAGAGCGGCACGTGTCTGTGGGTGGATCCCGCCGCCGACCTGGCACTTGTCGTGCTTACCGACCGAGATTTCGGGGACTGGTCGCGCGAGCGGTGGCCGAAGTTCTCAGACACGGTCATAGCCGAATTCGCCGCAGACTAGCGCAACATGTGCCACACAAGGCACAATAGACACGCACGAACCAAGCTCGCCGGTTTCACCAGGTCGTTGGGGAAGACGTCCCTCGTGGAGCCGAAGGAGCTGAAGATGCGTGCGACGAACCAGTTCGCGGACGCGACGACGGGTGTGGTCTATATCCACTCCTCGCCGGCCGCGGTGTGCCCACATGTCGAGTGGGCTCTGTCGTCGACCCTTGATTCCCGCGCGAACCTGAAGTGGACACCGCAGCCGGTGATGCCAGGTCAGCTTCGGGCGGTCACCAATTGGGTCGGCCCGGTGGGCATGGGCGGCAAACTCGCGCACGCATTGCGGTCATGGCCGGTGCTGCGTTTCGAGGTCACCGAGGACCCGAGCGCCGGAGTCGACGGCCAGCGGTACTGCCATACCCCGCAGCTGGGCTTATGGAGCGGGGCGATGAGTGCCAACGGCGACACCCTGGTCGGGGAGATGCGGCTGCGCTCGCTGATGGCCACGGGAGCCGACGCGTTGCTGGCCGAGCTCGACTCGGTCCTGGGCACGGCTTGGGACGACGCGCTGGAGCCCTACCGCGACGGCGGGCACGGCGCGGAGGTGAGCTGGCTCAACCGCGGAGTCGGCTGACCACTAGCGCGGAAGGCAGTTCGGCGACAGTCCGGAGAAGTGCACCGCGGGCATGCCGTCGACCGTGACGAAATCGGTTCCGGCGTCCCACGGTGTGCCCGGGATGATCCACGGTGGAGCCGTCTTCGGGTACGCGATCGTCATGTCGGCATAGAACTCGACGCCCGGCGGGCATGCGGCGCTGGTCGCGGGTTGCGGGTTCCACGCATGCACGACGACCGGGTTCGTGAGCCGGGCGCCCTGCGCGCAGTTCGGCTGGCACTCGACCGAGCTGTCAGTGCCGGCGCCGCGGGCGCCGTCGCGATTCCACGACGTCCAGGTCATGTTTTCCAGCACTCCCGTGCCGTCGCAGTTGTAATCGAACCGACCCGGCCGCTGCTGGGCGGCCTGGTCAGGGTCGACGCACTTGCCGATGGCGTAGACGGTGGTGTCAGGCTGCGGATCCGCGACGGCCGCCGCCGGCGCCAGGATCAGGGTGACCGCGGTCAGGGTCGCTGATACAGCCAGAGCGCGAGCCACTCGGGGCTCCTTCGTCGCGGAAACAGGACTCCGGGATGCTAACTCAGTTGCCACGTCCAGCCGGCACAAGAATCTTCAGCGCACCGCTCACCGCCGACACCTCGACGGGTAGCGGGCACACGAATTCGCCGTCTGCGTAGGCGTTGATGCCGGGGGAGTCCACGGTGATGGTGCGTGCGCGGGCGGTGCGCACTTCATCGAGGTCGACGTGAGTGCCCTTGAACACCGTGGGGAACAGGCGAATCAGCTTGGTGCGTGACGCCGACGCCACCATGGTCACATCCAACAGCCCGTCGGTGGGGTCGGCATCCGGGCAGATCAGCATGCCGCCGCCGTAGCTCTTCGTGTTGCCGAACGCGGCGAGCGTGAGATCTGTGGTCAGCTCCTTGCCGTCGAAGGACAGACGAAACGGCAGCAGCCGCAACTTGGACAGCTCGGCGACCATCGCCACGTTGTAGCGCATCCGACCGTGCGGCCAGCGCATCCGGTTGGTCCTGTCGGTGACCAGAGAGTCGAATCCGGCGGCCATCACGGTGCCGAACCACTTGTCGGTGCCGTCCGGCCCGACGATGCGGCCCAGGTCCAGGGTTTTCATGGCGCCGTCGACCACCACGTCAGCCGCCGCCTCGGGATTCGTTGTGGGAATGCCGAATTCGCGTGCGTGGTCGTTGCCTGTGCCGGCCGGGATGATGGCCAGGGGCACATCGGTCTGGGCGAGTACCTGCAGCGCGAGCGAGATGATGCCGTCGCCGCCGACCACCACCAGGGCGTCCATGCCCCGCTCGAGGGCCCCGTCGACAAGTCGACGCGCATGCTCGGCATCGGTGCCGGCGATCGCGACCACGTCGACGCCGCGTCGATGTAGTTGGGTGACCGCCCGCTCGGCGGCGTGTGGCGCGCTGCCATGTCCCGACATCGGGTTGGTCAGCATCGTGATGCGACCCGTGCTGATCACGGAATGAGCTTGCCCGGATTGAGGATTCCCGAGGGATCCAGGGTGGCTTTCACGGCCTGCAGCACCTTGACGCCGAGGTCGCCGATCTCGTCGTGCATCCACCGCCGGTGGTCGGCGCCGACCGCGTGGTGATGCGTGATCGTCGCTCCCGCGCGGACCATCGCGTCGGTGGCGGCAATCTTGGCTGCCTGCCATTGTTCAATCGGATTGCCGCGCTGCCCCGCCACGACCGTGAAGTACAGGGACGCTCCGGTGGGATACACGTGCGAAACGTGGCACAGCACCAGCGCAGGAGTGCCCGACTCGGCCAGGGAAGACGTAAGTGCCTGGGTCACAGCTTCTTTCAATGCTGGAATATTGGACCACGATGTAGCCGTCTCCAAGGTTTCGCACAGTGCGCCGGCGGACAGCAGCGAGTCACGCAGGTAGGGCGCACTGAACCGCCCGTGCTCCCACGCGCGGGCGGGCTCCTCGCCCAGCGACGTCCCACCGTGTTGCTGCATTACCGCACGGGTTTCCGCGAGCCGGCTGTCGGCGTGTTCGGTGGTGCCCTCGAACACGGTGATCGCCAGGCAGCCGCCGGTGATGCTGGTCTCGCCGATGGTGTCGGCCGTCGCCAGGTTGACGCCGGTTTCGGCTTCGTCGGACAGCCGGAGGACGGTCGGACCGGCGCCGGCCTGCGTCACGGCCCGCAACGCGGCGGCGCCGGTGCCGAAGTCAGGAAACGACCACGCCTCATAACGCGTGCACTCGGGCACCCGGTGCACGCGCAGCCGCACCGCGGTGATGACGCCGAACAGGCCCTCCGAGCCGATGACTAGATGCCTGAGGTCGGGCCCGGCCGCCGATTCCGGCGCGCGGCCGAAGTCCAGCACGCCGGCCGGCGTGACCGCGCGGATACCGCGGATCATGTCGCTGAACCGGCCGTAACCCGCTGAATCCTGGCCCGACGACCGGGTCGCGGCGAATCCGCCGATCGTTGCGAACTCAAAGCTCTGCGGGAACTGGCCGAGCGAGAACCCGTGCTCGCCGAGCAGGCGTTCGGCATCCGGTCCGGTGACGCCCGCGCCCAACGTCGCCTCGCCTGACACCTCGTCGAGCGAATGCAGCTCGTTGAACCGACGCAGGTCCAGCGAGATGACGGCGGCGAAGCCGTCGCGCACCGGGTCCAGTCCGCCGACGACACTGGTGCCCCCGCCGAACGGGACGACGGCGATCCGGTGCGCCGAGCAATGCTGCAGGATCGCGCTGACCTGGTCCTCGTTCGCGGGCACGACCACCGCGTCGGGCGCGTCCTGTTCACTTTGCTTGCGGCGCAACAGGTCAAGGGTCGACTTGCCGCCCGCGCGCATGAGTCGGGCAGTGTCGTCGACGAGCACGAACGCGTCGCCGACAATCGTCGACAGTGCGTCGTGGTCCGCGGTCGTCAACGACGACGGCCGCACTCGCACGTCGTCGATCTCCGGCGTCGGTATCTCCGTGTCCGACACTCCGAGAGCCTGCTCGAGCAGAGAGCGGATTCCGTCGGACAACGGTTTCGCGGCGGCCGGGTCGCCCCAGCCGTTCCACTTCATCGGAGGCAGCAGTGCGGAGTTCGTCGGCATGCGTTACAGTATTACATATGCTGTCAACCAGTAACGCTGCGCGGACCGGTGTCGGGGACCGCATCCTCGACGCCGCAGCGAGCTGTGTCACCGCGTACGGCGTCCACCGGGTCACGCTCGCGGAGATCGCTCGTCGCGCCGGGGTCAGTCGTCCCACCGTGTATCGGCGCTGGACCGATACCCGGGAGATCCTGGCCGCGCTGCTCACCAGCCGCGTCATCGGGGTCTGGCGCGACGTGCCGGGACGGGGACAGGGTCGCGAGGAACTCGTCGACCGCATCGTCGCAGTCGCCGACCGGCTGCGTCGTGACGACCTGGTGATGTCGGTACTGCATTCCGCACCGGAGATGGCGATGGTCTACATCACCGAACGGCTGGGCACCAGCCAGCAGGTGCTGATCGACGCGGCGGCCGCCGAAATCGAAGCGGGACAACGTGATGGCAGCGTGCGCGTCGGTGACCCGCGCCAGCTGGCCGCGATGGTCCTGCTTATCACCCAGTCGAGCATTCAGTCCGCGCAGATCGTGCGCCCGATCCTCGACGACGACGCGCTTGCTCGCGAACTGACCCACTCATTGAACGGATACCTGCGCTGATGGCCGACCCCGCCGCGCTCAATGCCGCACGCCGCACAGCCGACCTCGCTGCGCTCGCCGATGGTGCTGCCATCGATGTGGTCGTCATCGGCGGCGGCATCACGGGCACTGGAATCGCACTGGACGCGGCCGCCCGCGGCATGAGCGTCGTGTTGGTCGAGAAGCGCGATCTTGCGTTCGGCACCAGCCGGTGGAGCAGCAAGCTGGTGCACGGCGGTCTGCGCTACCTGGCCACCGGCAATATCGGGATCGCCCGGCGCAGCGCGACTGAGCGGGGAATCATCATGACGCGCAACGCTCCTCACCTCGCGCACGCCATGCCGCAACTCGTGCCGCTGCTGCCGTCGATGAGCCGGGCCAACCGTGCGCTGGTCCGCACGGGCTTCGTCGCCGGCGACGCGCTGCGTCGGCTGGCCGGCACACCTGGATCGGTGCTGCCGCGCTCGCGCTGCGTCGACGCGAGGCGTGCCGCAGAACTTGTCCCCGCGGTCCGGCGTGAGGGGTTGGACGGTGGTCTGCTCGCCTACGACGGCCAACTCGTCGACGATGCCCGGTTGGTGGTGGCCGTCGCCCGCACCGCGGCCCAACACGGTGCCCGGATCCTCACCTACGTCGGCGCCTCCGACGTCACCGGGCAATCGGTTCGGCTCACCGACGAGCGCACCGGAGAGTCGTTCGATCTCGCCGCGCGCGCGGTGATCAACGCGACGGGCGTGTGGGCGGGCGACATCGACACCTCGATCCGGTTGCGACCCAGCCGGGGAACGCATCTGGTTTTCGACGCCGCCGCGTTCGGCAATCCGACGGCGGCGCTGACGATCCCGATTCCCGGGGAGATCAACCGGTTCGTGTTCGCGATGCCAGAACAACTGGGCAGGGTCTACCTCGGCTTGACCGATGAGGACGCACCGGGTCCGATTCCCGATGCGCCGCAACCGACTTCAGAAGAAATTACCTTCCTGCTCGACACCGTAAACACCGCGCTGGAAGTGGGTCTGGGGCCCGACGACGTGATCGGCGCGTACGCGGGTCTGCGACCACTCGTGGACACGGGTGAAGGTCGGACGTCTGACATCTCCCGCGATCACGCCATCATCGAGTCCGACTCGGGTGTGATCAGCATCATCGGCGGCAAGCTCACCGAATACCGGCACATGGCCGAAGACGTCTTGGACCGCATGATCGAATCCCGCGCGATGTCCGCCGGGCCGTGCCGGACCCGGAACCTGCCGCTGATCGGCGCCCCTGCCAATCCGGGTTCCGCCGTGCACGCGTCGGGCCGGCTGCCGACGTCGCTGGTCGATCGCTTCGGTGCGGAGGCGCCCAACGTGATCGCGCAGGCCACATGCGAGCGGCCGGGGGATCAGGTGGCCGACGGAATCGACGTCACCCGAGCTGAATTCGAGTACGCGGTCAGCCACGAGGGCGCACTGGACACCGACGACATCCTGGAGCGACGGACCCGGATCGGCCTGGTACACGGCGATCGCGAGCGTGCGGTTCCCGTAGCCGAGGAGGCACTGGCCGCAGCCCGCTAGCTCCGCGCTGCATTTCGCGCCGACATCTTTCGTTGCTGGGTTCTATTAACGAGCCGCGTTGTTGCGTCTACAGCGGGATGTTCTTGTGCCTGCCGCGGCGAGACGGTGCCTCGGCCAGGGCCTGCGTCAGCACGCTGCGGGTATGCGCCGGGTCGATCTTCGCGTCGACCACGCCGATCTCGACCGCGGCATCGACACCGCCTGCGATCCGTTCGTGCTCGGCGGCCAACTCCTCATGCAGCGCCTCGCGCTCGTCCTCGGGCGCGGCAGCCAGCTTCTTCTTGTGCAGGATGCCGACAGCAGCCTTCGCGCCCATCACCGCGACCTCGGCGTCAGGCCACGCGAACACCTTCGTCGCGCCGAGCGAGCGGGAATTCATCGCGATGTATGCCCCGCCGTAGATCTTGCGCGTCACCAACGTGACCCGTGGCACCGAGGCCTCACCGAAGGCGTGCAGCAGCTTGGCGCCCCGGCGGACGACGCCGCCCCATTCCTGGTCGACGCCGGGCAGGTAGCCGGGCACGTCGACGATGACTACCAACGGGATGCCGAACGCGTCGCACAGCCGCACGAAACGCGCTGCCTTCTCGGCGCTTTCGGAGTTCAGGCAGCCGCCGAGCCGCAGCGGGTTGTTGGCGAGTACGCCGACGGTCCGTCCCGACAACCGGCCCAGCCCGACGACCATCGACGGGGCCCAGCGGGCCTGGAACTCGTCGAACGGCGCGTCTTCGTCCAGAAGGGCGCGAACAAGCGGATGCACGTCGTACGCCCGGCGTGCCGACTGGGGCAGCAGGGCCTGCAGATCGATGTCGCCGGCCTCTGCTTTGCTTCGATCGAAATGGCCCTGCTGGCAGAACAATCCGATCAGGCGACGGCCGCGCTCGTACGCGTCGAGTTCGTCGTCGGCGACAATGTGGCACACGCCGGATTTCTTGTGGTGCGTATCCGGACCGCCCAGCGACGCCATGTCGACGTCCTCGCCCGTGACACTGCGGACCACATCGGGTCCCGTGACAAAGACCCGGCTCTCCGGCGCCATCACGATGACGTCCGTCAGGGCCGGCCCGTACGCGGCACCGCCGGCGGCGAAGCCGACGACCACCGAGATCTGCGGGATGTATCCCGATGCGCGGATCATCGCCTCGAACACCAAACCCACCGCGTGGAGGGCCTTTACGCCTTCGGCGAGTCGGGCCCCGCCCGAGTGCCAGATGCCGACGATGGGGCTCTGCTCCTCGATTGCGAGGTCGTAGGCATTGACGATGTGCCTGCAGCCCTCGACGCCCATCGCGCCGCCCATGATGGTGCCGTCGGTGCAGAAGGCGACCGTGCGCACTCCGTTGACGGTGCCGGACGCGGCGAGCACACCGGAGCGGTCCCGCTCGTGCAGCAACTCGACGGTGTCGTCGTCGAAAAACCCGGAGAGTCGCAGTAGCGGGTCTCGGGGGTCCAGCGATTCCCCGACGGTTTCAGGGACCATGGTCGTCATCGGTGTCTCCTAGTCAGTACTTGCCGAAGGCGAGAGCGACATTGTGCCCGCCGAAACCGAAAGAGTTGTTGATCGCGTACCGGTAATTGCCGAGACGCGGTTCGCCCGCGACGACGTCGAGATCCACCTCTGGGTCCTGATTCCTGAGATTCAGTGTGGGCGGGATGATTCCGTCGCGCAGTGCCAATACCGTCAGAATCGACTCCACTGCACCTACTGCGCCGACCGAATGGCCCAGCGCGGACTTCGGCGCATACACCGCCGCGTCGTGGCTGCCGAGCGCATTCCTGATGGCCTTCGCCTCGGCGACGTCACCGACCGATGTTCCCGTTGCGTGAGCGTTGACGTGGTCGACGTCAGTGGGCACGATGCCCGCGAGCTCAATCGCCCTGCTCATGGCGTGGCCGGCCTGCTCGCCGTTGGGATCGGGGGCCACCATGTGGAAGCCGTCCGAGGTGATGCTGGCACCCATCAGCCTGGCATGGATGGCCGCACCGCGCGCCTTGGCGTGCTCCTCGGTCTCGATCACCATCAGCGCGCCGCCCTCGCCGAACACGAATCCGTTCCGGTCCTTATCGAAGGGGCGGCAGGCACCGGCCGGGTCGTCGTTGGTGGTCGACAACACGATCCTCATCTGGGCGAACCCGGCGATCGGCACCGCCTCGATGCGTGATTCGACGCCACCGCAGATCGCGATGTCTGCTTCTCCGAGAACAATGTTGCGCCATGCATGGGCGATGCCCTCAGAACCCGACGCGCACGCTGAAACAGGCGTCATCACACCGGCTTTCGCCTTATGCTCGAGTCCGACAGCGGCGGCGGGCGAGTTGGGCATGTACTTCTGCACGGCGAGCGGGGACACCGCCTTCATCCCCCTGCTGCGCATGTCGTCGTACGCGTACACAAGCTCTTCGGCCGAGCCCAGTCCGGTGCCGATCGAGACCATCAACCGCTGGGTGTCGACCTCGGGGTTGCCCGCGTGCGCCCAGGCCCGCCTGGCCAGCACGGTGGCCATCTTCTGCAGGTACGACAGCCGGCGCAGTTCTACGCGAGTCAGTTCCGCGTCGAAATCCTCAAGAAGATGACCGCCGATGCGGACGGGCAGGTCGTAATCCGTGACGAACGGATCCTCGAGCTTGCGAATACCGCTCTGCCCGTCCAGCAACTTCTTCCAGGTGTTGTCGGCGTCGGTCGCCAACGCAGTCGTCATCGCCATCGCGGTGACGACTACGTTCGGGAAGCCATTCCCGGTAGACAGCCCTGTCATGTGTGCTCCGAAATTCCTTCCGCCGATGTTGTTGTCAACAGCCGGGTTGACAGCTGGGTTGACTCAGTACTTCCCGAACGCGAGCGCGACGTTGTGGCCGCCGAACCCGAACGAGTTGTTGATCGCGTACTGGTACTCCCCGTAACGAGGTTCCCCTGCAACGACATCCAGATCGATCTCCGGGTCGGGGGTCTCGTAGTTCAGCGTCGGCGGAATGACGCCATCGCGCAGCGAGAGCACGGTAAGCACCGATTCGAGCGCACCGACAGCGCCGATGGAGTGGCCCAGCGCCGACTTCGGCGCGTACACCGGAGCGTGTTCGACGCCGGCGACCCGGATGGCGTTGGCCTCCGCGGTGTCACCGATCGGCGTAGCGGTGGCGTGCGCGTTGACGTGGTCGATGTCCTTGGGGGACAGGCCCGCCAGTTCCATCGCACGCGCCATCGCCTTGCCGGCACGTTTACCGTCCGGCGCCGGCGCCACCATGTGGAAGGCGTCCGACGTGACGCCCGCACCCAACAGCCGTGCGAGCGGCTTTGCACCGCGCGCCTTGGCGTGCTCCTCGGTCTCGATCACCATCAGCGCGCCGGCCTCGCCGAACACGAACCCGTCACGGTTCTTGTCGAACGGCCGTGACGCGCCTTCTGGATCATCGTTCTTCGTCGACATCGCGCGCATCATCGAGAACGCCGCGATCGGCAGCGCTTCGATACCGCCTTCGACACCGCCGCAGACAGCGATATCGGCGTCACCCATGACAATGTGGCGCCACGCCTGAGCGATGCCCTCGGAGCCCGACGAGCAGGCCGACACCGGGGTGATGACCCCGGCGCGGGCCCCGAGCTCCAGGCCGACGACCGCTGCGGCGCCGTTGGGCATGATCATCTGGACCGCGAGCGGGGACACCTTGCGGGGTCCGCCCTCGTTCATCGCGTCGTAGGTCTCGACGATCTTCTCTCCGCCACCGAGACCCGTGCCGATCACGACCGCAAAGCGGTCGGGATCGACCTCGGGGCTGCCTGCTGATTCCCACAACTGATTGCCCAAATACTTGGCCATCCGCTGGACGTAGGACATCCGGCGCAGCTCCAGCCGCGTCATCAGCGGGTCCAGTGGCTCCTTGAGGTGCCCGCCGATCCGCACAGGAAGGTCCCATTTGGTGACGAACTCGTCCTCAAGCACGTGGATGCCGCTCTCACCTGCCAACAGGCCCTTCCACGTGCCTTCGATGTCCGGCGCGATCGACGTCGTCGCCGTGACGGCGGTTACCACAACGTTGGGGAAACCGCCGTTAGCAGTGGAAGGTTTGGTCATGTGCGGTCGGCTTCGATCTTCGCGCGGATGGCCTCGGCAGCCTCGGGGTTCTCTTCCTCGAGCTTCTGGATGTAGGCGACGACGTCACCGACGGTGCGCAGGCCGGCGAGATCCTCGTCCGGAATCTTTACGCCGTATTTGTCCTCGGTCTGCACCGCGATCTCGACCATCGACAGCGAGTCGATGTCCAAGTCGTCGACGAACGACTTCTCGGGGGTGACCTCTGACGGCTCGATACCGGTCACCTCTTCGATGATCTCAGCGATACCGGAGATGATGTCTTCTTGCGACGTGGGCACTATGGCTCCTTCTGGTGATGGTGTTACCGGGTACTGCGTTTCTTGTCGTACGTCTTATGTGGTTGTCAGACCGTCCAGGTCGGACGGTGTCTTGATGGCATGCGTCGGGATCCCGCGAAGTTCGCGTTTGGCGATACCGACGAGCGTCCCTGCGGGCGGGAACTCCACGATCGCCGTGACTTCGTGCTCACGGATCGCCGCGTTGCACAGGTCCCAGCGGACCGGGCGCGTCAGCTGGGCGACCAGCTTGGTCATCGCGTCGGACGCCGAGACTACCGGCTTACCGTCGGCGTTGGACAACACGATCGCGGTGGGCTCACCCGTTGCGACGTCGCCGGCTGCGGCAGCGTATCCGTCCTGCGCCGACGACATGAAGTGCGTGTGGAAGGCGCCCGCGGTGGCGAGCCGGCGCACGCGTGCCTTGGCCGGCGGGTTCTCGGCGAGCTTGTCCAGGGCATCGATGCGTCCGGCCGCCACGATCTGACCTGCCGCGTTGCGGTTGGCCGGCACCAGCTCGAGATCTTCCAGGCGGGCAAGTACCTCGGCTTCGTCGCCGCCGAGTACGGCCGACATCCCGGTGGGTTCCAGCGAGCAGGCCTTGGCCATCCCGGCGCCGCGGGTGGCGGCAAGCGAAACGGCGTCGTCGGCGGAGAGAATCCCGCCGATCGCATATGCAGCGATCTCGCCCACCGAGTGGCCCGCGGCGACGACGTCTTCACCGGCCACCAGTCCGCGGCGGGTGAGTTCCCGGTGGGCCAGCAGAGTTGCCGCCACCACGAGCGGCTGGGTGACCGCCGTGTCGGTGATCTCCTCGGCCGTCGCGGTAGTACCCAGGCGGACCAGATCCAGACCGCTGACCTTCGACCAGGAGGCAAGCTGGTCGGCAGCCCCGGGCAGCTCCAGCCATGACGAGAGCATTCCCGGGGTCTGCGATCCCTGTCCGGGAGCAAGCAGCGCAATCACATCTCTAAGAAAACACTGTGGAAGCGGTTTAACGCGGTGTAAGAGATTATGAACCTCGTCTTATGTTTTTGTGGGGTCGCCACAAATCAGCATGTGAAGCGACTCCATCGAGACGAAATTGCAACCATCAACCTTGGCGATCGGCACCCCGGGACCGTGTGACCTGCGCAACAGGAGAATAACCCGAGGTCGGATTAGTAGCCTGTGTAGACAGGCGACCGACCGTCGACGCCACCCTCAGGACGTACGCGTCTCGCGGCGTCGTCGGATCGCGGCCTGTGAAGTCGGTGATCCGCTTGAGGCGGTATCGGACCGTGTTTGGATGAACGAACAACTTGCGCGCGCAGGCTTCGATGGCCCCGCCAGAATCCAGATACGCGTCCAGGGTTTCGGTCAGCGCAGGCCCGGCGTCAGCGAGGGGCCGCATCACCTCGGCCTGCAACACCGCGATCGCGGACGCGTCGCCGAGCAACGCCCGCTCGGGTAGAAGTTCCCGGGCCTGCACCGGACGTGGTGCGCTGCTCCAGCCGGCGACGGCGTTCATTCCCGCGAGGGCCTCGGTCGCGCTGGTGTGCGCCGCGGTGAAGGTCGGGGCCGTGGGGCCGATGACCACCGGCCCGTCGGCGAACACGTTGATCATGTCCTTCAGGATCTTGTCGGTGGGCGTCAGAGCGCCGGAGACGATGGCGATCAGCCACGTTCCGTGTACGTCGGACAGTGCCGAGCGGCCATGGGCCTGGGCAATTTCGCGGATGTCGTCGGTGGCGAGTTCGATCCGCTCAGGGCGCGGAACGCCGACCACCACGGTCGCGGGTGCGGTGGTATCCCAATTGAGTGCGGCGGCCCGTGACTGCAGCTCGGGTCCGGCGTCGCCGCGGACGACGGCGTCGACGAGGTTGGATTCCATTCGACTGTCCCAGGCGCCGCGCGCCTCGGCCGCATCCGCGTAAGCCGACGCGGCCGCGAACGCGAGATCGCGGCTGTAGCGCAGGATTCCGGCTGTCAGCGCCGTGGCCTGCTCCTCGGACTTCGCCAGTGCCGGCACGACTTCCTCGAAGAACTCCATGGTCACCCGGACCATGTCGACGGTCTGGCGCAGGGCAATGCGCCGGGTCAGCTCTTGAGGCACCAGCTCGAAAGCCTGCACGGTATAGGCGACGTTGCTGTGCGGGTTCGCCATCCATTCGACGAAGTTGATCACCGCTGCCTGGACGACAAGATGGACGCTTGCTCGCTGAGACGCCTCCAGATCGGCGAAGAACGGCAACCGGTCGTGCATCGTGGCCACCGCCTCGGTGGCGAATCGGCCCGAGTAGTGCTTGAGCTTGCGCAGCAGTGACTCGGGAATGTTCTCGAGCAACTCGAGGGTTCCGCGCGGAGCCGCAGGCGCCGTCGCGTTGTCTGTCATCCCTAAAACTTACGCCACTTTTCTAGCGGTTCCCTCTAATGGCTATGCGACGCCCGGATCGGAGGTCTGCTCAGGCGCCGCGAGCACGTCGTCGATCTTGTACCGGTCCGCAGCCTCGACGGCGACGGACTTGGCGATCTCGCCGTCTCGCGCTAGTCCTTCGAGCACCGCGACGGCCACGGACTCGGCGTCGGTGTTGAAGTACCGCCGTGCCGCGGGCCGGGTGTCGGAGAACCCGAAACCGTCGGTACCCAGCGTGATGTACGTGCCCGGCACCCAGGGCCGGATCTGCTCCGGCACGGCACGCATCCAGTCGGACACCGCGACGACGGGGCCTGCTGCCTCCGACAACGATTGCGTGATGAACGGCACGCGTGCCGAGTGGTCGGGGTACCGAAGCATTTCCTTCTCGATGGCCACACCCTCGCGGTTCAGTTCGGTCCAGCTGGTGACCGACCAGACGTCGGCTGCCACGTCCCAGTCGGTGGCCAGCAGATCCGCCGCGCGCAACGCTTCTGGCATCGAAACGCCGGAGGTCAGGATCTGCGCGGTGTACTTCCTCGGCTCGGGGGCGGCCCGGTAGCGATAGATGCCCCGCAACAAGCCCTCCACGTCCAGGTTCTCCGGTTCGGGCGGCTGCACGTACGGCTCGTTGTAGATGGTGATGTAGAAGTAGACGTTCTCCGGGTCCTCTCCGAACATGCGGGCAAGGCCGCTCTCGACGATGTAGGCGATCTCGTTCGCGAACGCCGGATCATAGGAACTCGCCTCGGGATTGGTGGTCGCCAGCAGCTGCGAGTGGCCGTCGGCGTGCTGCAGACCCTCGCCTACCAGGGTGGTGCGCCCCGCCGTCGCGCCGAGCACGAATCCCCGCGCCATCTGGTCGGCGGCGGCCCAGAGCCCGTCGCCGGTGCGCTGGAAGCCGAACATCGAGTAGAAGATGTAGATCGGGATCATCGGTTCGTTGTGTGTCGAATACGACGTCCCCACCGCCGTGAACGACGCCGTGGAGCCGGCCTCGTTGATGCCTTCGTGCAGAATCTGGCCTGTCTCACTTTCCTTGTAGGCCAACATCAGTTCGGCATCGACGGCCGTGTAGAGCTGGCCGTGCCGGTTGTAGATCTTCAGCGACGGGAACCAGGAGTCCATCCCGAAGGTTCTGGCCTCGTCGGGGATGATCGGCACGATGCGCGGGCCGATCTCCTTGTCGCGCAACAGTTCCTTGAATACGCGCACGGTCGCCATCGTCGTTGCGACCTCTTGATGACCCGAGCCCTTCTTGACGGATTTGTAGGCATCGCGCGACGGAAGGGCCAGAACCTTTGACTTCGTCCGGCGTTCGGGTACGAACCCACCCAGTGTGCGTCGCCGGTCCAGCAGGTAGCGGATTTCCGGCGCGTCGGGCCCGGGATGGTAATACGGCGGCAGATAAGGGTTGTCCTCGAGCTGAGCGTCGGAAATCGGTACTCTCGAGGTATCGCGGAACCCCTTAAGATCTTCCAGCGCAAACTTTTTCATCTGGTGGGTCGCGTTGCGGCCCTGGAAATGCTTGCCCAGCGTGTAGCCCTTGATGGTCTTCGCGAGTATCACAGTGGGCTGGCCCTTGTGTTCCATCGCAGCACGATAGGCGGCGTACAGCTTGCGGTAGTCGTGGCCACCGCGCTTGAGGTTCCAGATCTCGTCGTCGGTCAGGCCCTCGACCATCTTGCGGGTTCGCGGGTCACGGCCGAAGAAGTGCTCCCGCACGTACGCGCCGGACTCGGCCTTGTACGTCTGGTAATCGCCGTCGGGGGTGACGTTCATCAGGTTGACTAGCGCGCCGTCCGTGTCGGCGGCGAGCAGCGGGTCCCACTCCCGGCCCCAGATGACCTTGATCACGTTCCAGCCGGCGCCCCGGAAGAACGCCTCCAACTCCTGGATCACCTTGCCGTTGCCGCGGACCGGGCCGTCCAGCCGCTGCTGTTTGCAGTTGATCACGAAGGTGAGGTTGTCCAGCTCCTCGCGGGCGGCCACGCCGATCGCGCCGAGCGACTCGACCTCGTCCATCTCGCCGTCGCCGAGGAACCCCCAGACGTGCTGCTGGCTGGTGTCGGTGATGCCGCGGTGGTGCAGGTACCGGTTGAACCGGGCCTGGTAGATGGCGTTCAGCGGGCCGAGGCCCATCGACACGGTGGGGAACTCCCAGAAGTCCGGCATCAGCCGCGGGTGCGGATAGGACGGCAGCCCGGCGGCGGCCGGGCCGGACCGGTGCGACAGCTCCTGACGGAATCCGTCCAGGCGGTCCTCGCTGAGCCGACCTTCGACGAAGGCCCGCGCGTACATGCCGGGCGAGGCGTGGCCCTGGATGTAGATGTGGTCACCGCCGCCGGGGTGTGCCTTGCCGCGGAAGAAGTGATTGAAGCCGACCTCGTAGAGCGACGCCGATGAGGCATACGTTGAAATATGGCCGCCCACACCAACTCCCGGCCGCTGCGCGCGGTGCACCATGATGGCGGCGTTCCACCGGATCCAGGCGCGGTAGCGCCGCTCGACGTCCTCATCGCCGGGGAACCACGGCTCCAACTCCGTTGGAATCGTGTTCACGTAATCCGTTGACGTCAACGCCGGAATCGCGACCCGCTGTTCGCTAGAACGCTCCAGCAGCCGCAACATCAGGTACCGCGCACGCGACGGCCCCGATCGCTCCAACAGTGCGTCGAACGACTCCAACCACTCGGTGGTTTCCTCGGGATCGATGTCTGGTAGATAGGAGGCAACGCCGTCACGGATGACGCGCACCCGATCGGGTTCGCCTGCGGTGCCGGAGTTTTGGGCCAGGTCTTGGCGCGCGAACTCGGTCGTCAACTGCCGCTCCTCGGTAGACGTGATCGGGAGCTCGTGACCCCGTCACACGTGACGTTCATCTTCTTTTCTAGCGTCCTGTCCATCGT
>JAVHWG010000475.1:0-10274 GCA_032159965.1 Mycobacterium sp. | reverse complement strand
CCCATTGGCTTCTGTCGCATCGTAGGTGCACTCAGCGGCCAGGTCCGACGTGTTCCGGACGGTGACGTTCACCTGCAACCCTGCCTTTTGAACATTCATCGCCACAGCATTCTTCGGCGCGACCTTTTTGACCGGGCAGGTGTTGGCGACTGGAATGACGGAGCCGTCTGAACACTGCTTGGTCTGCGGCGCCGCGGGTGCAGGCGCAGGCGCAGGTGCAGGTGCGGCAGGCGCGGGTGCAGGCGGCGTGAACTTGTAGTCCGACCACGCACCGCAGTCATCGCCGCTCGCCTTATGCTTGCGGCAACCCTGGACTGCGTAGTTGAACCCGGTGGCGCTGTTCACGGTCTCGGTTATGGTCGCGCCGCAGGATTTTCCAATCTCTTTCTGGGGCAGGGCATTAACTCTGGTGTGGACAACGTCCCCGGCATAGTCTTCGTACACCCGCGGGCAGCCCCCAACCGAGCACACCGCCTGGTTGGCATTGACTTGCTTGCAGGACACGTCATACCCATTGGTCTGCACATCGGCGTTCGCCACCGGCATCATCAGGCCTGTTGCGAGGCCGAGGGCTGTGCCCGCAGTCGCGAGCACTCCGCATATTCGTTTTCGAATCATGACTTCTTCCTGGGGTTTGTGGGTTGGCCGCTTTGCTGAGCGCGCAATGGACGATTGCTGTATCCGTGTCCCCCGACAACCCGACGCTAGGGCAGTTCACAGCAATATATCGGGGATTTCCCAGAAATACAGCCAGCGTTAGGCGCCCTCGCTACGCCGCGGGTCCCCACGCCGTCAGCGGTCGCGGACACGGGACCCTAACGCCGGAAGCCGTGCCACTGGATCAACGACCCGTTTGAGTGACGTAGCTAAGACTGAATTACGCATCACTGCTGTTCGCTCGTCGTTATGCGAGCGTCGACGCTAACACGGGAATGATCGTGGTCATTAATAACTCGGCGCCTGCCGAGCGCTTACTCCCGAATTGTGGGGTGCGCAATTCGATCGGGGAGATGAATTGCACGCCACCGGCACAACAAGCAATAGTTGCGGACAAAAAGACTTTTACACGTCAGGCGGCAGCGTTCAGCTTGCGTTGCGTCCACCAACGGCGGTGCCTGAGTTGACACCCTGCGGCAGTACTTACGCCTTCGTCGCCGAGGTAGTTCGTCGACACCGTCACCGTCGCCAACCCCGCAGCGGTCGCGGCGCCCATGCCCGCTGCCGACCCCACCACGGCCAGGGCACCTTCTGCTTCGATGCCGAACTCCCACAACGCCAGCTTGTAGAGGTCCGTGCGTTGCGCGGATTCCGTGTCGTCGCCCGCCACGATCGTCTCCACCAGCCCGTCCCCGATCAGTTCCCGGACCAGCGGCTCTACGTCGGCCCTGGGCCTGCTGCTCACTACGCCGACCCATGCGCCCGCGACGAACAGACTCATCACCAGGTCGATCAGGCCGGAGCGCGGCACAAGATCGCCGTCGCTACCCACGGCAGCGATCGCGTCGAGATCGAAGATCACCGCCCGCAGGGGATCCACGTCAGCGTCGCCGGACCCGGTCCGGTCCCACCAGAAGGTGCGCTCTGTCAATGTCTGCCCCCGCATGGACCAAAGCATCCGGTACACACGGCGGAGGGTCATCCCCCGTTTGGGGGAGGCGGCGGGCGATCCCGGTACTCCCCCCGCGCCGCTGCGGCGGTTTCCCGGGGGATCGGGGGTCCCGGTCCTATGGTGATCGCATGACCGGCACGGCACCCGTTCGCATCGTGCTGGTCGACGACCACGAGATGGTGATCGAGGGCCTCAAGGCCATGCTGGCCGCCTTTTCCGACCGGGTCAGCGTCGTTGGGCAGGCGGTCGGCGCCGAGCGTGCGCTCGAAGTAGTCAGTGAGATCGATCCGGACATCGTGCTGACCGACGTACGCATGCAGGGCTCCAGTGGCCTCGACCTGTGCCAGACACTTCGCGAGCGCAACCCGGGCCGCAAGGTCGTGATGCTCTCGGTGTACGACGACGAGCAGTACCTCTTTCAGGCGCTCAGGGTCGGCGCGTCGGGCTATCTGTTGAAGAGCATCAACAGCGACGAACTCGTGCGTCAACTCGAGTTCGTCCGCGCCGGCGAGACGGCGATCGACCCCGGGATGGCGGCACGCGCGGTCGACACGGCTGCTCGGATGCAGCGCGACGAATTTTGGCCCGGCGCCCGCCAGGGACTGACCCAGCGCGAGAGCGAGATCCTGTCGTTGGTGGTCAGCGGATTGTCCAACCGTGGAATCGCCGCCAAGCTGGTCATCGGCGATGAGACCGTCAAGACTCATCTGCGATCCATCTACCGCAAGCTTGGCGTCAGTGACCGCACCGGCGCGGTCGCTACCGCCTTGCGGGAAGGCATCTTCCAATGACACCGCGGGGACCCCAGGCCGTCAGGGATCTCGTCGACGCCGACCGCGAACTGGCCCTGCTCCGTGAGCTCATTCAAGCCGCCTCAAGCGGGCCAGGTGTCGAGCCGCTCGCTGCGGCGGCGGCCCGGATGATCACGGCGGCCACAGCCACCGACGTGTGTTTCGTGCACGTGCTCGACGACACCAACCGCTCATTGACCCTCACCGGGGCGACGCCGCCGTTCGACAGCGAGGTCGGCAAAATCCGGCTGCCGCTGGGTTCCGGCATCTCCGGCTGGGTGGCCAGTCACCGCGAACCGGTAGTGATCACCCACGACAAGGAGTCCGACAAGCGTTACATGCCGTTCGAATCGCTGCGCGGCCGCAGTTTCACGTCGATGGTGTCGGTGCCGATGGAAACCGATCCCGGCGGTCTCGTCGGTGTACTCAACGTGCACACGGTCGAGCGGCGGGAGTTCACCGAGGGCGATGTGGAGCTGCTGCGGGTCATCGGCCGCCTCATCGCGGGCGCGTTGCATCAGGCGCGGCTGCATCGCCAGCTGGTGGCCCGCGAGCGCGCCCACGAGAACTTCGTCGAGCAGGTAATACAGGCCCAGGAACTAGAACGCCGCCGGCTGGCGGGCGACATCCACGACGGCATATCGCAGCGCCTGATCACGCTGTCCTACCGGCTCGACGCCGCGCAGCGGGCGGTGGGCGCCGACGCCGTCGGGGAGCAGCTGGAGAAGGCCCGCGAACTGGTCGACCTGACGCTGCAAGAGGCACGCGCCGCGATCGGCGGTCTGCGGCCACCGGTTCTCGACGATCTCGGCCTGGCCGGCGGCCTGGCCAGCCTCGCCCGGTCGATCCCCCAGGTCGACGTCGAGGTGGAACTCGAGGAGACCCGGCTCGCGGACCACATCGAGATCGCGCTCTACCGCATCGCCCAGGAATGCCTGCAGAACGTTGTCAAGCACGCCAGAGCCACCAAGGCTCGGCTCAGCTTCGCCGTGGACGGCGGTAAGGCGATGCTCCAAATCGTCGACGACGGCGTGGGTTTCGACACGTTCGAAAATCCGCTCGGCAGCGACGAGATGGGTGGCTACGGATTGTTGTCGATGGCCGAACGCGCGGAGATCGTGGGCGGCCGCCTGCACATCAGATCGCGGCCCGGCGCCGGCACCGCTGTCACGGCGACGATCCCGCTGACGGCCATCCCGGACTGACCGCGTCCGCAGAACCGGCTGTAGTTCCCGAGCGTCAGAAGTCGCCCGCGTGCCGGCGCAGTGTCTCGATGGAGTCGGCCAGCGCACGCGACTCTTCGTCCGAAATACCAATGTCGGCAAACACTTTGGCGTTCAGTGTGCTCGTCGCATCCTCGACGGTCGAGCGCCCGAGCTCGGTGATGCGCACCAGCGTCGTCCGCCCATCGGTCGGATGGGGCACCCGCTCGACGAGGCCGGTGGCCTCCAGCCGCCGGATCGCATGCGTGACGCTGGTGACGTGCACCTGCAGCCGATCGGAGGCCTTGGTGATCGGCAAGGCTCCCGTGCGGCTGAACGCCAACAGGCGCAACAGCTCGAAGCGGGAGAAGCTGAGATCGTAGGGCCGCAGCGCGTTCTCCACGCGGGCCAGCAGGATCTGATGCGCTCGCATCACCGAGGTGACCGCGACCATTCCGTCCGCGACGTCGCCCCACCCGGACCGCTGCCAGTTGGCACGGGCCTGCGCAATGGGATCCGAGGGCACGCCTCTTCATACCGCACACCGGCGGTAGGACTTCGCCGAAACTGTATTCCACGCGGTGTCCACTCGCAGTCTTTCGCACCAGGTACAGCCTCGGCGCCTATCGGAACCTGTAGGACTGCCCCGACGTCCTCCCGGCATGGGGGAAGTCTTCCTGGGTACCGACGCGCTCGCGACCGGCAAGCTGACGGGGTACGCATTGCGCCGCTGGTATCAGCCGATCTTCCGCGACGTCTACATCCCGAAGCGGCAGAAGGTGACCATTCGCGATCGGACGATCGGCGCGTGGATGTGGTCCAAACGCAAAGGGGTGATTGCGGGAGCAGCAGCGTCCGCGCTGCACGGCGCCGAATGGGTCGACGACGACGCGGTCGTCGAACTCAGACTGAATTGCACACGCCCGCCGCCAGGCATCGTCGCGAGGAACGAGACACTGACCGACGACGAGATCTGCTGGACTGCAGGCGTTCCCGTGACGACGCCGGCTCGCACCGCTTTCGATCTCGGCAGGCATCTGCCCCGTGGCCGTGCTCTCGAACGGCTGGATGCATTGATGCGGGCCACGGGCTTCTCCGCCGAAGACGTGGGACTCATCGCGAAGCGCAACCCAGGTGCTCGAGGGATATGCCAACTCCGGGAGTTGTTGACGCTGGTCGACAGTGGCGCAGCCTCTCCGAGAGAAACACGGTTGCGTCTATTGCTCATCGATGCCGGGTTTCCGAGGCCTGCCACTCAGATCCCGGCCGTCGACAGTCGCGGTTGGCTTGTGCGAACACTCGACATGGGCTGGGAAAACCTCATGATCGCTGCCGAGTACGACGGCGACCAACACCGTAAGGACCGGACTCAGTACGTGAAGGACATGCGAGTTCTTCGCAAACTCGGACGTATGGGCTGGATTGTTATCCGCGTGATCAAGGAAGATCGCGACGACGAGGTCGTCCGCCGCGTGCACACAGCCTTGACCTCGCGAGGCTGGAAGCCCTAGCGGCGCCCAGACTGACACCAGTGCGCAATCCACTCGAACTTTCCCGCGTGGAATACAGTTTCGGCGCGAATCGACCTACGACAACGCCGCAACCACCGCCCGCGTCGACGCCCTGCCTCCGACGGTCACCCGTACGGCTCCGTCGTCGTAATGCCGGGCCCGCACACCCGCCGCGTCAAGTTCCCGACGCCAGCTGCGGCCTGCAGATGACGGCAGATACACAAAGTTCGCGTGCGAGTCCGTGTGGTAGACCCCCATCGACCGCAGCCGTCGGTGCAGGTATCGCCGCTCGGCACTGATATACCGAATACGTTGCTGTAGTTGGCTTTCGGCGTCATATGAGGCGGCCACCGCGACGGCGCTGGTGATCCCTATGCCGAATGGCAACTGCATCGTCCACACCGACCTCGCTAACTCCGGTGATCCGAACCCGTACCCGATACGCATCCCCGCCAGACCGTACGCCTTGGAGAAGGTTCGCAGGACGACCACGTTCGGGAATCGACGTACCAGCTCGACAGCGTCCAAACGGTGTTCCGGCGCGACGAACTCGATGTACGCCTCGTCGAGCAACACCACCGTGTCCGATGGCACGCGGCTCAGGAAACGCACCACATCGGCCTTCGGCTCCAGCGTTCCGGTCGGGTTGTGCGGTCGGCACAGCACCACGACCTTCGCAGTGGACGCGGCGTCGGCGAGGGCTCGGAGGTCGTGATGGCCGTGCGCGTCCAGAGGCACACTCACCGGGGTCAGCCGGGCCATCTGCGCGAAGATCGGATACCCGTCGAACGTGGGCGACGTCAACACGATGCGGTCACCCGGACTGGTCACGGCATTAAGTACTTGGAGCACAACGCCGGTGGCGCCCGCCCCGATCACCACCTGTTCCTCGCACACCCCGATCCGGCCGGCGATCAGGCCGCGCAACCGGTGCGGCAGGAACTCTGGATACCGGTTCGCCGCGTCGACTGCGGCGACGAGTGCCGCACGCACCGCGGGCAGCGGGGCAAACGGATTCTCGTTGAGAGACAGCGCAAAAGGATCGACGGCCGCGGCCAACGCCGCGACGTGTTCGGGAGCGGCAGGCTCGTCGTCGGGGAAGACGCTCACTCACGACCACCCCATCGCACCGCCGTCGCAGCGGCGAAGTCACCCGCGTGCGCGAAACCGGCCATCATCACCACGTCCCCGGGGTTGACCCGCCCGTCGCTGACCGCGCGGTCGAAGTTGACCGGAATCCCCGCGGCGAAGAGGTTTCCGCAGTCCTCGAAGGTGTCGACATGGCGACTCTCGGGAATCTCCAGCGCATCACGCCAGTTGCGCAGAAACGCCCGGTTGGGCTGGTTCGTGACAAGCAGGTCAAGATCCTTGGGCTTCATGCCGATTCGATCACACACTGCGTACGACACCTCGGGAACCAGCCTGTTGCCGCGGGCGAGCACCTTGGTGATCTTCCCTTCCGTGAACCCGACGGAACCTTCGCCGGTTCCGGCCGCCCAGTACTTGCGCGCAGGCTCGAACTGCACGCTCATATCGGCGGAGTACTCCCCGTAGTTCCGGCACTCGATGTCCAGGACGGGCGAGCGGTCCGACACCGTCAGCAGACCGACCGCGGCACCGTCACCCGGCACGGCGGCTTGCGCCTTGCGCCGCACCGTTTCCTGGTCGAAAACCTGGCCCGCGGTGTTGGACGCGACCGCGATCAGCGCCGAACTCCCGGCACCCGTCGTCAGGAGTTGCCGGGCCAGCCTGATCATCAGCACGAACACCGCGCAACCGCCGTTGTGCAGATCGAACACCCACTCAGGGCGCATCCCGAGGCGATCCGCAAGGCCGCTGCCGCAGCCGAAGATCGGGACGTCGGGCAGCTGCGTGTGCGTGATCAGCACGTCGGCACCGCACACGGCATCCTCGCCGTGACGGTCGATCAGTCCCGCCGCGGCACGCTCGATCATGTCGATCGCACTCTCATCCTTGGCGACATGATGGCGATACTTCGGCGCCCGGAACATCACGTTGTCGCGCAGATCATCTGACTCCGCGAATTGCGCGTAGTAGTCGGCGGGCACCGGATCACCGGGCAGATATGCCGAGACGTCGATCAGGCTGACCATGGGTGTGCTCATTGCATTGCTCATTTCATCCAGTCCGGTTTGACGGGCAGGCCGTTGGAGTAGCGATATTCGGCAATGGTCTTGAGATTCTTCATCTCCAGCCCATGGCCGGGACCGAACATGTCCCAGAAATCTCCCACCCACACCGGTCGCTTGGGCGGTGCGGTCTCCGGATATGGGTTCTTGTCGTAGAAGGGGTGGTGGCAGTTGGTCCACAGCACCACCGAGCCAGGCTTGTCGAAGACGACCTTGGCGTCGACGACGCGCATCAGATAGACCATCCACAGATGGGCACCCTGATCCCATGCGCAGTGATAGTCGACGGTGCGTGCCTCGCGATTGGCAACGGTCCGAGTGAATATCGGACTCCCCGTGTGAATTTCGTCCGGCGCGCCGAGTTTGTCGTAGGCGATCCACAGGCCCGGCTCACTGGTCGGCCTGAAGTCGCGCAGGCTGTAGGTCCATTCCTCGAGGCTGCGGGTGTCGGCCAGGTAATCGAAGAGGTCGTCAGGCGGACAGTCGATGTAGTCGTTGACAGTGCAGTATTCGCCGAACACCGCATCGTGCGGGTACACCGACCGCATCCCGTCCATGATGATCGGGGTGGCGCGCTCTTTCGAGGTCGTCTCGACGCGTATCAACCCCCCGATCGGCTCGACGGTGCCTTCGGTGTCCATTCGATGTGAGGTGATGTCCTCAAGTGCGGGCAACGACATCGTGGGCGTTCTCCTTTGCCTTCCGTGGGTTTTTCAGTGCTGCCCCGGCGAGAAACGGCGCGAAGGGCGGGATCTCGTCGGCCGCACATTCGACGCTCACCACCGACGGGCCGTCTGTCTCGATCGACACCTGCAGCGCACGTGCAAGCCCCGCGGTGTCACGTACGTCGACGGAACTCAGTCCCGGGAACATCGCGGCCAGTCCGGCGCCCAGGTTGCTCGGTGCGAACCGGTTGTAGCTGTAGAGATCGTCGTAGAAAAGCTGTTCGCGCGTCACGCACATCGCATGCGCGTTGTTGTTCAGCACGACGAACGTCACCGGCAGCCGGTACTGCCGCGCGGTGTGAATCTCCATGCCGTGCATGAAGAATGCGCCGTCACCGGCGATGACCACTGTGCGGGAACCTCTGCCGATCGCCATCCCGATGCCGGCGCCGAAGCTGTAACCCATACCGCCCATTCCCAGCGCCACCTCGAACCTGCCGTCGCGACGCGCGGGCAGATAGTGAATCGCGGCCGCGCCGGTGTTTCCGGCATCCACCACGATGTCCGTCCCGTCGGGCAGCACCGCGTCGAGAACCGCCATCACGTCCCGGTACCGCACCCCCGGCCCGTCGAACTCCGGTGGTGCCAATTCGGCCTGCGTCATTCGCTCCGGTACCCGGAGCCCGAGCGGTCTGCCTTCGCCCGACAGCGCAACTGCGAGCAGGCGCAGCGATGCGCGTAGGTCGTTCGTGTGCACATGTGTGCACGGAACGT
This sequence comes from Mycobacterium sp., assembly GCA_032159965.1. Classification (GTDB taxonomy): domain Bacteria; phylum Actinomycetota; class Actinomycetes; order Mycobacteriales; family Mycobacteriaceae; genus Mycobacterium. Next base: position 1,572 of record JAVHWG010000475.1, on the reverse strand, counting down.
GCGGCGCCGAGGAGCCCACGGAGAACACCGGCACCGACGCCAGCGCCTCGTCGAGGCCCGCCCGCGCAGTGACCGACAACCGGGTGCCGATCACCAGGCACACTCCGCTGGCGGCGACCGCGTCCGCGACGCCGGGATGACCCATCACCCCGGTGACACCGAGTCCCGACGACGAACCGTATCCCGGGGTGCCTGCAACACCTTTCGCATCCGGCACCGTGGCTACCCTGGCGCGCAGCAGCGCGCGAAGCACCTCGAGTTCGTCACGCGCGTCGTCGCGCGCCACCTGCTCACCGGCGATGATCGTCACCGGGCCGACCGCGCGACGCAGAGCGTGCACGATCGGGTGTGGATCGGCGATCTGGTTGGGCGACAGAGCATCGTCTGCCTCGACGACGTCGATCATGTCCTGCTGGACGTCCTTTGGCAGCAGGAGAACCGCCGGTCCACCGGATCGGGCTGCTGCACATGCCCGCCGCAACGTCGGCGCAATCTCAGAAGCGACCGAAACCCGTTGGCAGAAAACCGAAACCGCGGAGAACACCTTTTCGGCGTCCAGGGTGCCGTTGATCCCGCTGGTGTCCTGGAAGCTTCCCCGGCCGTCCAGCGACATGGGCGCCTGCCCGATCAGTGCGAGTACCGGGACGCGGCTGGCATATGCCTCGCCCAGTCCCGGCACCACGTTCAGTGCGCCGCCGCCCGATGTGGCAGCGACGACGCCGAGTCCGGCGCCGCTGCGGCTGTACCCGTCGGCCATTGTGGCCGCGGAGAACTCGTGCTTGGCCAGTACTGCGGTGATGTCGGAGCGGAAATACGCGGCGTCGTAGAGATCTTCGATGTTGGCGCCGTCGACACCGAAGAAGTGGGTGACGCCGGCGGCCGCAAGATGCTCGACGATGTGGTCGACCGCCCGGTATTGCCTCGCCATTCACCCACCTGCCTCGCGTGCCTTCTCTCAGGGACACGATCGGCGAGCAATTTCGGTTCAGACCATGATGATTCGATTCGGGTGAGAAGGATTACAGCGTGTGCTGGAGCAGCACGTTCCCGTTTTCCAGGGAGACCACCTGCACCGCCGCGATCTGCTCGATCGGCATCGACGTGCTGCCTGCGGGTGACGCGGTGACACCGGTCAGGGCCACCCAGGTGGCCACCTGGGTCTCACTTCCGTCATGGCCGACGACGACCATGGCGACCTTGTCGCCCGTCTTGTCGTCGTCCTCGCCGTCCGCGGTTTCGGGCCAGATCCCGTAGGTACACGTCATGTCGATCTGCGTGCCCCATGGGTGAGGGCTCATCGTGAGGCTCGCGCTGAACGAGTTGGGCGTCACCCGCGTCATGGGCAGCACCGGCGAACTCGCCTGCGCCGACGGCGCGGGACTCGGCGTCACCGGCCCCGACTGCAGCGCGAAGAACACACCCACCGCCAGCACGGCGGCCGCGGCAGCCGCCGCACCCAACGTCCACATCCTGGTGCGCCGCCGCCGCCATTTCACCTTCTTCAACAACGACGTCAGCACTTCCGGGCGTATCGGCGGCGGCGAGTCCTCGGCCTGCCCGTCGCCGATCGCC
>JAVHWG010000463.1:0-4336 GCA_032159965.1 Mycobacterium sp. | reverse complement strand
ACGTCAGACCGTCAGAATCACTCCGGGTGAGTGCAGGGCTCGCAGTGGTTCGCGGAGGTCGTCCGTGGCCTGCTCGTCGGGGGTACCGCTGGCTGAGTTCCCTGTCCCGCTGCCCGGGGGAGCGCTTCGCGTTCGAGCGCGGGGGGCGTGCTCAAGGTCGCCTTTGCGGCGGCGACGGCTCCGAGGGTGAGCCGGGCTTCGGCCATGCGCATCGGGGATCGTTCGATGCCCTTGTCGATCACCCTGCGGGCATGGCGTCCGGCGAGGTTGGTCGTCACCGGCGAGCCGGTAGGCATTCCTCGCCATGAACTCCCACCTTGTCGGGGTCTAGGACGAGGTGGTCGTCCCTGCGCTCGGACGGCGGGAACTGGTTAAGCACCTGGTGCCCGTGGTCGATGACGGCGCGTTCGGGGACGTTGCACATCCGCCTGAGTGCCTTGGCTCGGTGCGATAACGGGTTAGCCGAGGCCAACGCGGGCTGAGCCAATGACCGGTAATGGCACGCGGACCGATCAACCCCCGGAAACGGCGGCGGCCCAGGCGGCGGGATTACCCGTCTGACCTGGGCCGATACGTGGTGGAGCGGATGACGGGAATCGAACCCGCGTAATCAGTTTGGAAGACTGAGGCTCTACCATTGAGCTACATCCGCCTGCTTGCGCGGTCCCCAGCGTAGCGGTTGGCGCATCCCGATTTGTGCCGCCCCCGGCCTTCCCACCCCGCCCGCACGGATATCGGTGCGCGGCGACGAGCGCCGACGCCCTAGACTGCCCTCTGTCACGGGGTGTGGCGCAGTTTGGTAGCGCACTCGCTTTGGGAGCGAGGGGCCGTGGGTTCAAATCCCGCCACCCCGACCACGACGAACAGGCCCTGACCAGCGGAAACGCTGGCCAGGGCCTGTCTGTCGGTTCGCGCGATGGTGAATGCCCGCCAAAGATCTCCTCGTGCGCCTGGCGGTAACCAGGTTCGGCACGCGCCTGGCATGGCCGCCACTGCGTGGCGCCGGGCGGCTGTCTGTGCGGACGGGGCTGCCCACAGGTGTCAGGGTGCATGGCTCCAGCCGCCTACCGGCCGATGATGTCCAGCTCAGCCGCGTCTCGCGCCCAACGGGGAACCCCGCCAATAGCCGGTCGCGAGAATCAGTCACACGGAGGTCCCGTCACCGGCGGGACAAATGTCTGACGGTAGGGAATGACCCCGGTGTTACTTCAACCCGTCAGCAGGCTGAGTTCCTGCCGGGCGGTGGCATTCGTCACGGCCAGCAACCCACCGACGAGCTCCGCGACGCGCAGCGACTGTTCCGGATTCAGCCGGGGGTCACAGGCGCTGCGGTAGTCGGTGGCGAGGTAGTCGTCGTCGATGTCGCCGGTCACGCATTCCGTGACGGAGTCACCGGACAATTCCAGGTGCGCTCCGCCCGGACGTGCCCCGGTGTCCCAGCAGGCCTCAAAGAAGGCGCGCAGCTCGGCCTCGATATCCGAAAGGATCCTGGTCTTCACACCCGCGGCACTGGTCACCGTGTTGCCGTGCATGGGGTCGCAGATCCAGCGATCAGCCAGCCCCGCGGCCATGGCCGCCGACAGCAGCGCACGCACGCGGTCGTACGCCTGGGTTCGCCCCATCCTGAAGATGAACGTCAACCGCCCCGGAGCGTTGTGCGGGTTGAGCGCATCATGCAGGCCGAGCAGCTCGTCCGGGGTGGCCTTCGGCCCGATCTTGACCGCGATCGGGTTCTGGATCCGGGCGGCCAGCTCGATGTGCGGGCCAGTGAGCGACCGGGTGCGCTCGCCGATCCAGAGCAGGTGCGCCGAATGCGCGTACCACTGGGCGTGGTCCGGGCTGTAGCGGGTGAGCGGCAGCTCGTAGTCCAGGAGCAGGGCCTCGTGCGAGGTGGCTAGGCCCGAGCCAGCCAGAAACGACAGTGTTTTCGCCGATTCCTGGTAGGCACGGATCAGGTTCCGCGAGTCCGGAGCTCGACCACGGGCCGAGAACTCCGCATCGTTGACAGCATCACCGAGGTAGGACGGCAAGGAGAGCTCACCGCGCCGTTCCACCGCGGCCGATCGCGGTTTCGCGTACTGCCCCGCGATCCTGCCGACCGTCACGACGGGTCCGCCCCAGGCCCGCTCGATCCGGCCGGCCATGGCGCGTGACAACGCGACCCGCCGCATCACTGAGCGCGGAGTGTTCTCCCGAAAGGTCTCCGCGCAGTCTCCCGCGTGCAGCAGGAAGTTGGGCCGCTCGAGCGTCGTGCGCAGCCGGCGGCAGTCCTCCACCGACACGAGCGGTGCGGCACGCGCCAATACCCGGCGGGCATGGCGCACCTGGGCCGCCTGTGGCCATCGTGGCTGATAGTGCTCTTTGGACGCGACTTGAGCGAGGTCCGTCACGGTTGATTTGTCCCCTCGAGTACGTCCCGGCTCGCCACTCGCGAAAATCCGAGGATTGAACACTTCATAGATGAGTACTTTCGCCCGGTTGGAGAATTCGATCTCGTAGACCTTGCCGGGTGAGCCAATGGGCAGGAGCCCGAAGCTGTCGATGGTGAGGCCGCCACCGAGAATCCGCCGCCGTTCGTATAGTCCGAGACCCCGGGTGTGCAGCCCAAAAGGAGTTTCTCCACTCGGAATCAGCCGGTCGCGGTCGCCGTCACGAAAGGTGATGACGTTCTCACTTACCACCGTCCCCGACTCGTCCCGGAGTCTTGAGCGGCGGACACCGAGCTCGTCCCCGATCTCGAGGCCGAAGACCTCGGCCAGGTGCACTGAGGTCCGGATCGAGGCGATGTCGATTTCCGGCAGCACTTCGGCCGAGAGCGCTGAGCCCAGCATCGACTGCAACAGCACCGTGGTAGAACCGTCATTGGTCAGCATCATCTGCGCCGCCGATGGCACGTGCGTTGACGACACGAATTCGGGATAGGACTCCATCTGTGGGTCAGGTCCTTTCAACTGCGATCTCTCTTGGCGAGAGTCACGTCATGATCGAGGCCCAGTACTTGTTCAGCTTCTTCTCCAGCATCAGCAGCGCCTGCACGACGATGAATCCCTCATCGGTGGTGTCGGAGGGTGCGTCGAACTGCCGGGAGAATCCACCGTCAGGGCTCTGGTGGCGCGCGATCCAATCGACGCATGCCGATGGGTCGGCGGGCTCCGCGTCGAGCAGATAGAGCGCGGCCACGGCGTGGTAGGTCCCGACGAAGCTCACCGCGCTGCCTGCCGCGTAGTGGAATCCACCGTCGACGTGCTGCAGGCTCCGCAGGTAGTCGACGGTCCGCTCAGCGTCCGGCGGTTGGAAGCTCAGGGGGATCAACGTGTCGACCGACCGCATGGTGGAAAACGTCTCCGACGGGCCGCCAGGGACGCTCGAGTAGCCGCCGTCGGCGTTGTGGCAGCCGAGAATGTACGACGCCGCGTGCTCGTGCGTACCGGTGGGCTCGCCTAGGGCGTGGAGCGCAAGGACGGCGAGGTTGGTGTGCCAGGAATCCGCCGGGTAGCCCGGAAAATTTCCGAAGCCGCCGTGCCGATGTTGGCACCGGCGGAGGAACTCGCGGCACCGCTCGAGATCGAAATCCCAGCGCCGCAGAACGTATGCGACGAGTACGACGCAGTAGGTAGTGAACAGCTCCGACGGCACGCCGGGCGCCTCACCGAATCCACCGTCGGCGTTCTGCGACGCGAACAGGTATGCCGTCAGACGGTCAGCCTCCCGCGCGTCGAGGGGCAGGCCGAGCGCCATTCGATCGGAGACGACGTGCACCGCCGAGAAGTTCTGCGGTGTGGTGTCCGCCCGCAGCGACAACGGCGACGTGTAGGGCGTCAGGCCGAACGCGGGACCGACCTTCGTCGACTCAAGCCAGGCGAGATAGGCCTTGACATTCATCCGCGGCGCCTCGATCGGACCGGTCGCCACGACCTCCAAGTCCACGACGTACGGCTTGCGGACAAGCTTCGCGAATTCCTCGCGCCGGCCTAGGTCCGGCTGCCGCACGCCTGCGCGGGCCTTGCCGTCCGGGTCGACGTACTCCCACACCAGCTGAGTCGCGGCGAACTTCGTGCCGAACAACACGTACGCGGAATTGCCGACGTTGAAGGCTCCCGGACTGCGAGGCGGCACCATCACGTGCCGCGCGAGAGGCACGGTAGGGGAGACCGGCGTGGAGAACCAGTTGCCCTGCCCTTGGAAGATGCCGGAGCCATCGGTAAACGTGACGACCTGGTCGAGGCAGGTGGCGACGAGCGGCTTCGCCTCGGCCGGCAGTTGCTCCGCCCAGGCGTTGGCGGCTCCGTAGAGCAGCGCGTGGTCTCCGAGGTCCTTCTTCGGGAACGGTGACGCT
>JAVHWG010000658.1:0-5591 GCA_032159965.1 Mycobacterium sp. | reverse complement strand
AACTACACCCCGATTCTCGGTGGGTCCGACTTCGGCCTCAACTACAACTGCTCGGCGAACTGCATCGACGCAAAGAATCTCGCCGACACCATCGAAGCGGCACACAAGACGTGGGCCGGTTACCAGGTTGGCGGCGGCGGCTACAGCACTCCCACCGACCGGCTGCCATTCTTGAATTTCAGTGACATCTACAACGACCCGGCCCGGGTCGCGTCGCACATCTTCGATATCTCGCAACTGACCACCGATCTCCAGTCGACCGGCACCGCAAAGAATTTCGTGTGGTTCGCCGCGGACGACGAGACCAACATGGAAGGCCCCACCGATACGCTCGTCGGCATTCTGCAGTGGACGCTGAGCCAATTGACCGACCATCAGTACAACGTCCGGGCGGGCGACCAATGGCTCCAGCAGACGATTCCCACGATACTGAATTCGCCTGTCTGGCAGAACCCGACGCAAAAGAGCGCGATCTTCATCACGTTCGACGAGGACTTCAACAACATCTCGCTGGGGATCGGCAACCAGGGCAACCACATCCCGATGATCGTCATCCCGTCACAGGGCGCAGTGGATTCCGGTATGCGCGACGGCCATTTCGATGTGACCCAGTACGGCAACCACTACGGCTTGCTGCGCACGATCGAAGACTCGCTGGGCCTGCCGCGGCTGACGAACAACGACGCGTACGCCGACCCGCTGAACGACTACTGGCTTTAGCCTCAGCCGATCGCAAACAGCTCGAGCTGGATATTGTCTGGATCGCGGAAGACCACAGTCGCGAATGCGAACGGCTCGTCGACATTCCTGATACCGGAGTGCGGGATGCCAAGTTCGTCGAGCCAGGCCGTCCAAGCCTGAAGCCCCGCGCGCGTGGACACGTTGAGCCCCACGTGATCCAGTCCGGTGCGCGCCTCGTCGAACTGCTCCCCGTGGTTGCCGGTATTGGTGTGCAGGCCGATCATGAGACCCGAGCGAGGATCGACGAGCAACACCGCGTAGCCCGTGTCCTCGCATTCGTGGTGCGGGAATTTCATCGGCACCCGGTCCGCACCCAGCAGCCGCTCGTACCAGGCCAAGCTGGCCTCGAGGTCGCTGACGGTGAGCGAAAGGTGGTGTATCCCATCGATAGCCGGACCAGCATGCTCGCTCATCTGGGCTCCTCTCTGAATTCGGCCGCGCGGTCAGTGTTGCAGAGGCACTGACGGCGTAGGTGGCCCGTACCTGCGATTGGGTCGGTTGTGACATTCTGTGGCCGTGCCAGCATCGGCTGAGCCGTTCAGCACCCAGGGCGCTGACGGCCTCCACATCGCCGCCGACCGGTTTGGCGATCCACTCGCGCCGGCCGTCGTGTTCTTGCACGGGGGCGGCCAGACCCGACGCAGCTGGGGCCGGGCGGCGGCCGCGGTGGCCGAGCGCGGATGGCAAGCGATCACCGTCGACCTGCGCGGCCACGGCGAATCCGACTGGTCGGCGGGCGGCGACTACCGTGTCACGAGTTTCGCCAGCGACGTCCTGGAAGTCCTGCGTCGACTTCCGCCGCGACCGGTGATCGTCGGCGCGTCATTGGGCGGGTTCTCGGCGATGCTCCTCGCCGGGGAACTCGCGCCGACCGCTGTCGGTGCCGTGATTCTGGTCGACATCGTCCCGAACATGGACCCGCCCGGGGCGACGCGCATCCACGACTTCATGGTCGACCGCGTGGTGTCGGGATTCGAATCCCTGGACGAGGTCGCCGACATGATCCAGCAGTACAACCCGCATCGGCGCCGGCCCACCGATCTCGACGGTCTGCGCACCAACCTGCGCCTGCGCGACGGCCGCTGGTACTGGCATTGGGACCCCAAGTTCATCGACGGTTCCGCCGCGCTGCCTCCCCTCGAAGTGGCCGAGACCGATCGCCTCCACGCGGCGGTGGCGACGATCCTGCGCAACGGCGTGCCCATGCTTCTCGTGCGTGGCCAGATGAGCGATCTAGTCACCAAAAGGCTTGCCGACGAGTTCCTCTCGCGGTTCCCGCAGATCGACTTCGTCGATGTCGGCGGTGCCGGGCACATGGTGGCCGGCGACCGCAATGACGTCTTCGCCGAGGCGGTGCTCGAGTTTCTCGCTCGGCACGCCCGCCGGGAAGCGTGACCCGCGCCAGTGCCGTCACGTCCGCGATGCGGGCACGATGGTGAGCATGGAGTTGTACGACGTCATGCGGACCACCCCGGCGGTGCGCGAGTTCACCGACGAGCCACTCGACGACAGCGTTCTGGGACGGATTCTTGACAACGCGCGGTTCGCGCCGACCGGCGGCAACCGGCAGGGCATCCGTGTCATCGTCGTCCGCGACGACGGTACGCGGTCGGCGCTGGCAGATCTGTCACTTCCCGCCGCACGCCGTTACACTGCCCAGATCGCAAACGGCGAGTCGCCGTGGAATCCGTTGCACCCGAACGGAGTCGATGCCCTGACGATCGACGCGACGGAACCGCCCACGCAAATGTCCGGCTCGATGCGCGAGGCCGCAGTGGTGCTTGTGGTCTGTCTGGACCTCGCCGTGGTCGCGGCCACAGACCAAGACCTGGCACGCATCGGGGTGATCTCGGGCGCGTCGGTGTACCCGTTCGTGTGGAACGTGCTGCTCGCCGCGCGCAACGAGGGTTACGGCGGGGTGCTGACCACGATGGCGGTGTCCGAAGAGCCGCGCGTCAAGGCGCTGTTGGGGGTGCCGGACTCGTTTGCGATCGCTGCCGTGGTTCCGTTGGGCAAACCTGTGCGCCAGGTGACCAAACTCCGACGCCGGCCGGTGGCCGAATTCGTCAACCGGGAACGCTTCGACGGAGCACCGTTCGATCATTAAACGCGTTGCGGACGCTACTAGTGTCGAGACGTGAGCGTGCGCGGATGGACTCTCTTCGCCGCGATGAGCATCATCTGGGGCGTCCCCTATCTCTTCATCAAGATCGCGGTCGAAGGCGTGTCCGTTCCGGTGCTGGTGCTCGCCCGGACCGTGGTCGGCGCGGCAGTGTTGTTGCCGTTTGCGCTTTCCGGCGCGGCCCGTAGATCCATCCGCGCGCATTGGAAGCCGTTGGCGGTGTTCGCGTTCTTCGAAATGATCGCTGCCTGGTGGCTGCTGTCGGATGCAGAACAGCACCTGACGAGTTCCACGACGGGACTGCTGATCGCCGCAGCGCCGATCCTGGCGGCGGTGCTGGAGCGAGTGACCGGCGGTGATCGTCTGGGCGTCAAGCGGGTCGTTGGCCTCGGCGTCGGATTGGCGGGGGTGGCACTACTGGCCGGCCCCAATCTAACCGGAGGCAGCGCCTGGCCGATCACGCAGGTGTTGTTGGTCGCGGCGTGTTATGCGCTCGCTCCCTGGGTGGCGGCACGCCATCTGGCCGACGTGCCGTCGTTGCCGATGTCCGCTGCGTGTCTAGGGTTTGCGGCGATGGTGTACGTCGGGCCGGCCGCCGTTACCTGGCCGGCCCAAAGGCCCTCGGGCACAGTGCTGCTCGCATTGGCCGCACTGGCCCTCATCTGTACGGCGTTGGCGTTCATCGTGTTCTTCGCGTTGATTCGTGAGGTCGGGCCGGCGCGAGCGCTGGTGTTCACCTACGTCAACCCGGCGGTCGCGTTGGTCGCCGGGGTGATCGTGCTCAACGAGCCCGTGACGTGGTGGAACGTCGGCGGGCTCGTTCTGATTCTCGGCGGCTGCGTGCTGGCGACTCGGCGGTCAGAGCAGGCGGCGGCGGCACCCGTCGTCGTCGCCGAGCGTGCGCCTGCTGCGACGACGCGCCGAGACCGACCGCACTAGACGCACACTCGACGAAAGTGACACCGTCAGCACCAGTGGTAGACGGTGTTCCAGCGGCCACCGTCGAACGTTGCCGTGAACTCACCGCCCAGGGCCTCTTCTGCGGCATCGATGTGTCCCGAGCCGCCCTCGTTCTCCTTGAAGCCCGGCGGGTTCCATCTGATCCCCACGATCTGGGCGACGGAATCGCGCGTCGCGTAGCAGCGCGCCAATTTTTCGGCGTATCCCTGCCGGATCGCGGCCTCCGCGCTTGCTTGATCGCCCGCAGAGCTCGGCGCCGGGCTTACGGCCGTGACGCTCGTCGTCGACGGATTCGCTGAACTCGCAGAGGGTTTCGCAGGTTGCGGTGACGCGCACGCCGCGACCGCCAGGACGCAGGCGACGACGGCCGTGCACGCGCGGAACTTCAACCGGCTGGACACCGTCCGATCATAGGCCGGGGTCGCCGCGAGCAGCACCATGTTCATGGCTGACCATGTGGCCGCATAGTGTGGCCGCCTATGGGTGCCTTAGAGGGACGAGTTGCGTTCATCACCGGAGGCGGCCGGGGGCAGGGCCGCGCACACGCACTGGCTCTGGCGGCCGAAGGGGCGGACATCGTCGTGGCCGACGCGCCAGGTGCGATGGAGCTGACATATCCGCTCGGCACCGAGGACGACCTCCGAGACACCGCCAAACAAGTAGACGAGATCGGCAGGCGGTGTCTGCCCCTTACCCTCGACGTGCGCGACTCGGTGCAGGTCGGCCAAGCAGTCGAGCAGACGGTAAAGGAATTCGGCAGCCTCGACATCGTGGTGGCCAACGCCGGCGTCGTCAGCACCGGACCATTGGAGGAGGTCACCGACCAGGTCTGGTCCCAACTGGTCGACACCAACCTGACCGGCGTGTTCCATACCCTTCGCGCGGCCATCCCGGTCATGCGGCGGCAGCGCTACGGCCGGATCGTGGTCACATCCTCGATGGGAGGCCGGATGGGCATCCCAGAGCTTGCGGCCTACAACGCCACCAAGTGGGGCGTCATCGGCATGGCCAAATCCGTCGCCTTGGAGGTCGCAAGAGACGGCGTCACCGTCAACGTGGTCTGCCCGACCACCGTGCGCACGCCGATGGTGCAGCCCGCAGGAGGTGACGACGTTCCCGACGAATTGGTACGGCGGATGATGAAGGCCAATCCGATTCCTCAGCCGTGGATTGAGGCTGAAGACGTCAGCCGCGCAGTGCTCTACCTGGTCACCGATCCCGGTGTCGTCACCGGCAGCGTCCTGGAGATCGCCCTGGGGGGCAGCGCCCGCATCCACTGACGGCCATCGCGGTGCGGCCGTCAGTTTTGTCGCGCAAGCAGTTCGGCGCAGAACGTGTTGACGAAGGCGTCGGTGGTACCGGTGCCGACCGGGCGGATGACGAACTTGGTCAACCCGGCGGCGACGTACCCGTCGAGCATGCGGTGTAGCTGGGGCCAGTCAGTGGCGATCACGTCCGACGGGTCGAGATCGGGACGCCGCCTGCGAGTCGCCTCGAGCACGTAGGGAGGCACTCGACCGTCGCCCACGGCGATGTTGATCCCGTAGTGGTCCGGCTCGATCTGCCGACCCGCGGCGTCTGCCGCTGCTGCGATGGCTTCACGTCCGTGCCGCGCCTCAGTCGGTGTCAGGAAGCTGCCCAGCCACCCGTCGCCGAGCGCACCAATTCGGCGAAACGCCGCAGGTGCCGCGCCGCCGAGCCAGATATCGAGTGCCTTGGCGGGTTTGGGCGCAACGTTGACAGCGCGCGCAGAAAAGAAATCGCCCTC
>JAVHWG010000657.1:0-4455 GCA_032159965.1 Mycobacterium sp. | reverse complement strand
GGGCGACGACGCCGGTGGGGTCATCGCCGCGAAGCAGGACCGAGGCGTCCGCGGGGCCGCAGTAGCCGAGTTCGTTGGGAGGGAAGGCATACCGCGCAAAAGTGGCATACCCCTGTACGGGCTGATGGTCCAGGGGCGCGGCCATTCAGCAGATCCGCGGCAGCTGTTCGCCGATGGGTAGATCGACGACCCTGGTGCCGCCCAGCGCAGTTCGCGCCACAACCATGCCGGGATGCTCTTGTACACAGGTGCCGATCGCCGCTGCGCGGGCCCCCAGCGGGTGTTCATGCATCGCGGCCAGCACCTTCTCGGCGTCCTCGGCCGCCACGAACGCGATGAGTTTGCCCTCGTTGGCCACGTACAGCGGATCCAGTCCGAGGAGCCCGCACGCATCGCGCACCTCGGCGGGCACCGGGAGCTTCCGTTCCTCCAGTGAGACACCGACGTTCGCGATCGACGCGATCTCGTTCAGCGTGGCGCCCACCCCGCCGCGGGTGGGGTCGCGCAGGACGTGGATATCGGCGCCCGTGTCGATCATGGCCGCCACCAACCCGTTCAACGGCGCGGTGTCGCTGGACACCGTCGTGCCGAACTCCAGCCCTTCGCGGCAACTCATCACGGCGACACCGTGTACGCCCACGTCACCGCTGACGATCACGACGTCTCCGGCCTTGGCACGCTGCGGGCGGATGTCGGTCCGCTCGTCGACCAGCCCGACCCCCGCGGTGTTGATGAACACGCCGTCACCGTGGCCCGCGTCGACGACTTTCGTGTCACCGGTGACCAGCTTCACGCCGGCCGCAAGCGCGGCCGTGCCGACCGCCTGTGCGACCCGGCCGATTTCGTCGAGCGGAGTGCCCTCCTCAAGAATGAATGCCGTCGACATCATCAGCGGCTGCGCGCCGGCCATTGCCAGGTCGTTGACCGTGCCGTTGACGGCCAGATCGCCGATGCAGCCGCCCGGAAACACCAACGGCTTGACCACGTAGGAGTCGGTCGAGAACGCGATACGGACACCGCCGACCGACATCACCGCCGAGTCGCCCATCGCTGCATCGGCAGCCGGGCCGAACGCAGGCAGGAACAGGTGCTCGATCAGTTCGGCGGACATCGCCCCGCCCCCGCCGTGGCCCATCACGATGTTGGGGGCGCTGCGCAGCGGCGCCGGACACACCCACGATTCGATGTCGATGGTGGTGGGAGCTCCCTGGGGCGTCTCAGGCATGGGCGACCTCGAGCCGCCGGTACAGGTAGTACGCGGCGCATGCCCCTTCCGACGAGACCATCGTTGCGCCAAGGGGATTACGCGGCGTGCATTCCTTGCCGAATGCCGCGCACTCGTGCGGTTTGATCAGCCCCTGCAGCACCTCGCCGGATCGACATATAGCGGATTCCTCCGTGTGAATGTCGGTGACCGCGAAGCGGTGCTCGGCATCGAAGTCCCGATAGGCGGGGGACAGTCTCCAGCCGCTGCGCGGGATCATTCCGATGCCGCGCCAGCTGCGATCGGTGACCTCGAAGACGTCGTTCAGCATCGCCTTGGCCGGTGCGTTCCCGGCGGCCGTGACCGCCCGTCGGTAGGCGTTCTCCATCTCGTGGCGACCGGATTCGAGCTGGATCACGGTGCGGCGGATGCCCTCCAGGATGTCCAGCGGCTCGAACCCGGTGACCACGATCGGGATCTTGTACTTCTCGGTGAGCGGCGGATATTCATCAGTGCCCATCACGCAGCAGACGTGGCCGGCGGCCAGGAATGCCTGTACCCGGCACGTCGGCGAATCCATGATCGCCGCTATTGCCGGCGGCACCAGCACATGTGACACGAGAAGCGAAAAGTTCGTGATGCCACGGCGCTTGGCCTCGAACACCGTCATCGCGTTGGCGGGCGCGGTGGTCTCGAACCCGATGCCGAAGAACACCACCTGCCTGTCCGGGTTGTCCGCGGCAATGGTCAACGCGTCGAGCGGCGAGTAGACGACGCGGATGTCGCCGCCTTTGCTCTTGATCTGGAAGAGGTCCCTCTCGCTACCGGGCACGCGGAGCATGTCGCCGAACGAGCAGAAGATGACGTCGGGGCGCGACGCGATCTCCAGCGCTTTGTCGATGATCTCCAGCGGAGTCACGCACACCGGGCACCCAGGCCCGTGGATCATCTCGATCTGATCCGGCAGCAATTGGTCGATACCGTGTCTGATGATGGAATGGGTCTGGCCCCCACAGACTTCCATGATCGCCCATCGCTGAGTGGTGACCTCCTTGATCTGATCGATCAGCTTCGCCGCGAGTTCAGGGTCACTGAATTCGTCCAAATACTTCATCGCTTCACCCCGCCGTTTCCATCCATGTGTGACGCCGACGTGCCGGCCTGCTCTGCGGCAAGCTCGAACGCGTCGCCGAATTCCTCTCTCATGACGCCGAGGTGTTCGAACTCGGCCAGTGTGCGCATCGCAGATTCCTCGTCGAGCCGTTGTAACGCGAACCCGACGTGGACGATCACATATTCACCGACGACAGCGTCGGGAATGTACTGCAGGCACACATCTTTCTTGATGCCACCGAAGTCGACGACGGACATCAGCGTCCCGTCGCGGTCCTCCAGGTTCAGGATCTTCCCTGGTACGGCTAAACACATCGTTGCCTTCCCTCCCTCTCACTCGATGCTCTTCGGCCTCACGCCGAGTTCCCGACCAACAGCTGGCCGAGCGCAATACCACCGTCGTTGGGCGGTACCTGACGGTGGGTCATCACGTCGAAACCCCGCTCATGCAGACCGTTCAGGCTCAGCCGCAGCAATAGAGAGTTCTGGAACACCCCACCCGAGAGCGCGACGACCGCGGATGCATCGCGGTTCGCTTCGGCGAGATCGACGATGAGATTTGCAACGGCGTGGTGGAACCGCGCGCCGATCGCGCCACCGGAGACCCCCGAGCGTTGATCCTGTACCACCGCCGCGATCACTGGAGCCGCGTCGATCAGTCCAGCGTCGAAACGGAACGCATACGCTGCTGCGCTGCCGTCGATTCCGCGGGACGCACCCTCGAGCTCTATTGCGGCCTGAGCCTCGTAGTCGGCGACGTGCCGGACACCGGCCAGCGACGACACCGCGTCGAACAACCGTCCCATGCTCGACGTGGCGACACACCCCAGCCCGGTTTGCAGCTGATGGGCAAGTACCTTTCGCTCATCGGGCGGGCACGCCGCCACCGCGGCAATGTCGTCCTCCCACGGGATTCCCGCCGCCCAGAGATGGGCCAGGGCCATCCGGTAAGGCCGCATCACGCTGACGTCGCCGCCCGCCAGCGGCACGTACTTCAGCTGTGCGAGCCGCCGATAGCCCTTGTAGTCGGCGAGCAGCACCTCCCCGCCCCATACGGCGCCGTCGGTGCCGTAACCTGTTCCGTCGAAAGCAAACCCGAGTACCTGCTCGGAGCCATCGCAGCCGTGCTCGGCCATCACCGCCGCGATGTGCGCGTGGTGATGTTGCACCGTCCGGACAGGCCGCCCACCCGCATTGCGGTGCGCCCACCCGGTGGACCGGTACAGCGGATGGGCGTCCGCGACGAGCGTCTCGGGATCCACGCCGGTGAGCGTGCGCAGATGGCGTTGCGCGGAGTCGAACGCCGACAGCGTGGCGAGGTCGTCCATGTTGCCGATGTGCTGACTGAGCCAGGCGTAGCGGCCATCGGCGAGGGCCATCGTGTTCTTCAGATCGGCACCCACCGCCAGGGTCGGCGGCAATCTCACTGGAAGGGCGACGGGCAGGGGTGCGTAACCGCGGGAGCGCCTGATCGGTAGTTCGGTGTCGCCGATCAGGCGGACGACGGAGTCGTCACAGGGCACGAGGATCGCGCGATCGTGCATCAGCCAGCCGTCGGCCAATCCGGCCAGTCGCTGAACCGCGTCGTCGTCGTCATAGCAGATCGGCTCCCCGCCAAGGTTTCCCGACGTCATGACCAGCACATCGGGGCCTGGCTCGTCGCCGTCGAGACCGAACAACAGCAGATGCAGCGGCGTGTAGGCGACCATGACCCCGAGGTCGGGATTACGCGGCGCCACCGACTCCGCGACCGCGGCGTCGGTTAGTCGAGTCAGCAGCACGATGGGCCGCTGCGGCCCGCACAGCACACGCTGGGCGTATGCGTCGATCACCGCGACGTCACCGGCAGTCACGAGGTTGGGCACCATCACCGCAAAGGGCTTGTCGCCGCGGCGTTTCCGCCGCCGGAGTTCGCGGACAGCCGTGTCGTTGCCGGCATCGCAGGCCAGGTGGTAGCCGCCGATACCTTTCACGGCGAGCACCCCGCCGTCACGGAGAAGCGTGCGCGCGGCGACTATCGCTTCCTCGCGCTGCACAGTCCCGGCTCCGGCGGCGACGTAACTCACCGTCGGCCCGCATGCGGGGCAGCACACCGGCTGAGCGTGGAAGCGACGATCCGCGGGGTCGGCATACTCGTT
>JAVHWG010000395.1:0-16256 GCA_032159965.1 Mycobacterium sp. | reverse complement strand
ACGTCAGCGGCCCGATCGTCGACGCGGTGGACGGCCGCAACGTGGTGGCGGTGGTGTGCACGCACGGGCACAACGACCACGTGACGGTGGCGCCCCAGCTCGGTGAGGCACTCGATGCTCCGGTGCTCATGCACCCAGCCGACGAGGTGCTGTGGCGGATGACCCATCCCGACAAGGACTTTCGGGCGCTTGACGACGGCACGGTGCTCAACGTGGGCGGAGCGGAGCTGCGGGCGATCCATACCCCGGGACACTCCCCTGGGTCGACCTGCTGGCATGTCCCCGACCTGGGTGCGGTGTTCAGCGGCGATACCCTGTTTCAGGGCGGCCCCGGCGCGACGGGCCGGTCGTACTCCGACTTCCCGACGATCCTCGCCTCGATCTCACAGCGGCTGGGCCAATTGCCCGGCGACACCGTCGTATACACCGGCCATGGAGACACCACGACGATCCAGGGCGAACTGGTGAACTACGACGAGTGGGTGGCGCGGGGAAGCTGAGGACATGACTGGCGAAGTCGCCCCTGGGCGTCCCGCCCCGCTGGAGGCGACGGGTCTACGGACGGGCAGTTCACGAGTGCAGCCGGCGTCGCTGCCGGCGATGGAGTTGCTGCAGCGGGCAGCTCACGACGTCGAGCTGCCGCAATTGCCGAACACGATCGTGATCGCCGATTACGGTGCCTCGCCCGGACATAACTCGCTGCTGCCCATCGGTGCGGCGATCGCGATCGTTCGCGCGCGGGCGGAGGCCGGTCGCGCGATATGCGTTTTCCACGCCGACGTCGCCGAGAACGACTACGCCGGGATGTTCCACTCACTGCAGAATGACCCCCAGAGCTACCTGCGTCACGACTCGACCACGTTCGCATCGGGGATCGGACAGTCGGTGTACCAGCAAGTGGTACCGACCAACATCGTCACGCTCGGCTGGAGTTCGTGGGCCGTGCACTGGCTGAGCCGTGTTCCGTCGGTCATTCCCGATCACGTGCACATCGCTGGTAGCCGCGACGCAGAGGCCATCAAAGCCTTTGCGCGCCAAGCCGCAGACGACTGGATCTCGTTTTTGACCGCCCGCAGCCGCGAGCTCGTACCCGGTGGACGGCTGGTGATTCTGACCCTTGCCCGTGACGACGGTGAGGCGGGTTACCAGCCGCTGCTCGAGGCCCTCGCCGACGAATTGATGGTGATGGTTCGCGAAGGCGTGGTCACCGCCAGCGAGGTGCGGGGGATGGCGATTCCGTCGGTCGGGCGGACGGAGGCGGAGCTCACCGCGCCGTTCGCGCCGAAAAACCGCTTCGCCGGTCTGACGATCGAGCACCTCGAGATCGTCGACGCGGACGACCAGGATTGGACCAGGTTTCAAAAGCACCGCAACGCAGATGCTTTCGCGGCGCAGTGGACGGCGTTCGCCCGGATGTCGGTGTTTCCCACCCTGATGACCGCGCTGGACGGCGGGGTGGACGGTCCGCGTGCCGAGGCAGTCGTCAAGCGACTGGAATCCGGCCTCCGCCAACGGCTGGCCGACGATCCTCGACGCATTCGCATTCCGCTCGCGACGATGCTGCTGGACAAGAGCAGCTGGCCGCGCTGAGCTACTGCTCCAGTATCCTGCGTTTCTCTGTTTCGAACTCCTCATCGGTGAGGGCTCCCGAATCATGCAGTGATGCAAGGGTTTTCAGCTGCTGCAAACGGACGCCCTGGTCGGTTGGAACGTACGGATCCGTTGCAACGGCATGCGGTGTTCGCGGCCAGAAGAATATGGTCAACAGCAGGACGACAAGGCTGGCGCCACCGAGCCCGGCGAGGACCCATGTGACATATCCGTACGCACTGTTGTGCCCGAAGGACAGCGCCGGGTTGACGTAGGCCGTCACTGTGCCCTTGGTGTGGACCGTGTAGTCACCCGCCTGCGCGACGTGGATGATCCACACCCGGACATGGGTGTCGTTGTTGACAGAGGTTGTGCCACCGATATTTTCGCTGATTTGGGGGTTCGCGACCCCCGCTGGGGGCGTTATTCCGATGCCGAGGTCTGACGGCAGCGGCAGCCCGCTGCCACTTGTTCTACCGATCACTTGGGTGTGGAAGCTGACGGTCACGTCGCCCTCAGGCAGATGAAGGGTGCTGGAGCCGGGGATCGGCACCTCTCCGTAGGAGTCGTAGTCGTCGAGGACGAACGCGTTCAACACCAGCGAGGCAATGGCCCCAACGACCGAAACGACGAGCAGTACCGCTGAGACGATCACGACAACCTTGCGCATGCCGCTATCTTGCGGTGCGGCTAGTGATCGCGCGACGGAAACGATAGACCGGGGATCTTCGCGAACCCCGGGATTCTCGGGATCTGCACCGTGATAGGTGGTGGAGGGGGCGGGGCTTGATTCGCCGGCGGGTCCGGAGCAGGCGGAACATCGGCGGGCGGAGGATCCGCCGGCGGTGCCGCGGGCGGGGGCGGTGGTTCGGGCGCCGCGGGCGGCGGAACATCTGCGGGCGGCGGTGCCGCGGGCGCCGGCTGCGGCGCGGGCGCAGCCGGAGGGGCCGGCGCGGCCTGAGGGACGGGAGCGGCTTGAGGCGCCGACGCAGGCTGGGGCGCCTGGTTCTGCGCAACTGGCGCGGCGGGGGGGTCGGCAGGCGGCGGGGCTTCCTGCGCGGGGCCGGCGTCGGGGACAGGAGGTGCGGCCTGGGCGGCGGTGGCGGGCGCGCTGGTTGAAGGAGGCAGCGGTGTGGTGTACACCGTGTTCTCGTCTTTGCCGAATGCGACCACCGCGCTGGTTCCGAGCAGCAGCAGCACGGTCGCGCCGAGTCCGGCGAGCGTCGCGGTTCGTCGGTACCACGGCCGCTCGACCGGGGCGGACGGGCTACTGGAAGCGGCGAACTCCAACTTCGGGCGTGCACTGGACAGACCCGTCGGCGCCGGGACCTCGCGGGCGATCACCGGTTGGGCCACCGACGGCACATCGTGCGCCTCCGACCAGGCAAGCGGCCGATACGACGTCGCGTGGGCGTCGGCGTCGGCGAACGCGGGCACCACAGCGACCGCGGGGGCCACGGCGACCGCGGGGGCGGCAACCGTCAGCCTGTCGTCGGTGGGTCTGCGCGCTGCGCGACGCGCCGCGCCGGCCGCTGCGGAGAATTCCGGGCCGGCCGTCGTGATGACGGGTACGCGGAAACGCTCGGACAGCATGGCCGTGACGAGCGGGATGCGCGCGCCGCCTCCGGTGGTCGCGACAGCCGCGACGTCAGGCGGGCGAATCCCATTGCGGTCCAACGTCTCTTGCACAACGGCCAGGAACCCGGCGAGCGGTGCACGAATGACGTCCTCGAGCTCGGCACGGGTGACGCGGACCTCGCCCCGGTAGCCGGGCAGGTCCGCAGAAAGCGCGGCGACGGTAGCGCCGGACAACCGCTCCTTGGCGACGCGGCACTGCCCGCGCATCCGTTGTAGCGGGCCTAGCGCCGAGGTACCGGTCGCATCCGCTGGTGCGACACCCGGCAGATCGTCGACCACGCGGCTCAGCAGCGCCTGGTCGACGTAATCTCCGGAGAAGTCGACGTGCCGGACGGTGGATCCGATCGGGGTGTAGCCGCGGGACGCATCCAGGAGGGTAAGGCTGGTGCCGGAGCCGCCGAAGTCGCACAGCACGATGACGCCCCGCGCCGGCACGCCGGCTTCGGACTGCAGAGCGGCGATCGTCGCGGCGGCGTCGGAGAGCAAGGTAATCGGCTCGCCGTTGCGCGACCATTCGGGAAGCTGCCGCAGGGCTGCACGCAACGCCTCCACCGCGCTTTCGCGCCAGTGAGCAGGATAGGTGACCACTGCCTGTTTTGCGGGCAACCGGTCACCGGTCACGGTGTGAAGCAGCTCGCGAAGCGCATCGGCAACCAGCAGCTCGCCGCGGTACATGGTCCCGTCAGCGCCCACGATGCCGACCGGGTCGCCCACCCGGTCGACGAATCCCGTCAGCACCAGACCGGCGTCGATCAAACGTGGGTTCTCGCTGGGAACGCCGAGTTCAGGCGCTCGCCCCGGGTACAGAGTGAGCACCGCTCGCCGCGTCACCGGCGCGCCGCCCAGCTGCACTCCGGCGAAGCGTGTCGCCCCGATGGACAGACCCGTGGGTCGCCCGTCAGCCTTTCCCATGTCCCCCATCCCGGGTTCAGCGCGCCACAAATGACGCATACCTTCGATAAGTGAATCGCCGGCAGCGGCCGATCAGTTACTCAGCGAATCGTTCCCGCCCCCGGGATCAAAGGCAAGTCGAGTGCTGTGACCCAACCAGGAGGTAGGTCGTTGACAGCGGGTACCGCGTTGAGTGCTCGTAAGCCTGTGGCCAGGCATCCAGCTGCGGCGGGGTCGCGCCCAGATCCGTCTGTGAACCGAAAAGCGGTCTCTTGGAAGATGCTTGGAGTTCCCTCGATATCTACCCGGTACACGTCGTCTTCGTTGCCCGACGGCCAGTCGGGCGCGGCGTCGCGGCCGATGCGGTTGACGTGCTCGAGTTGAATCCGAGTCTCGCCGTTGTACACCCCGTTGATCGTGAAGCGGACCGCAGCAACGTTGCCGGGCGCGATCACGCCCTTCGCGGTCTTGCGTTCGGTCGGCGTCACCCACTTGTCCCAGGTCGTCGTGATCTCGTCGAGCATGATGCCCGCCGCGTGCGCGATCATCGGCACCGTCGCGCCCCAGGCGAACGTGAGGATGTCGCTGTTCTCGAGCAACGGCGTGAATTCGGGCGGCTTGCCGATCCCCATCTCCTTGTCGTAGTCGCCGTCGTAGTTCGTGTAGTCCAGGAGCTCGGAGGCGCGCACCTTGCGGACGTCGGAGCACAGGCCCATCAACGTCATCGGGAACAAGTCGTTGGCGAATCCGGGGTCGATCCCGGTGGTGAAGCACGACGACTCCCCCAGCTCGCAGGCTTCGGTGATCGGCACGATCCAGTTCGGCGGGTTCAGGTGCATGGTCGGCCACACCCAGGGCGTCATCGCGGTGGAGCAGACGTCGATGCCCGCCCGCAAGAACCGCGACATCAGCAAAATGTTGTCGTCGGCGTGGGCGGCGGTGGGGCCGTAGTGAACCAGAGCATCCGGACGCAACGCGATCAGCGCGTCGACGTCGCCGGTGGCGGTGACGCCGACAGGGTCACCGAGTCCGCAGATCTCGCCGGCGTCGCGGCCGACCTTGTCGGGATTGCTGACACCGACGCCGACGAGCTCGAACAGCGGATGCTTGACCACTTCGGGGATCACCATCTTGCCGACGAAGCCCGTACCCCATACCACGATCCGCTTGGTCATCGCTTCACCATAAGCTGTTGAGACTATGGGAATTGCGACCCGGCGCAATGGTGCGCCTCCGCTGAACGTCGCGTTGTCCGACATCGACCTCGGTACGTGGAACTTCTGGGCACGCGACGACGACTTCCGCGACGGCGCATTCGCGACGCTGCGCCGGGAGAAGCCAATTTCGTTCTGGGAGATACCATCGCAGCCCGACTTTGATCCGGGCCCAGGACACTGGGCCCTCACCCGCTACGACGACGTGCACTACGCGAGCAGGCACCCGCACATCTTCAGCTCGGTGCCCAGCATCACGCTGGGTGACAACATCCCCGAGCTCGCCGAGTTCTTCGGGTCGATGATCGTGATGGACGATCCGCGGCACCAGCGACTGCGCGGAATCGTCAGCAGGGCATTCACCCCGAGAGTCGTCGCACGCACCGAGGAGTCCGTCCGGGAACGAGCGCGCAGGCTGGTCGACGCGATGATCGCGAACCATCCCGACGGCAAGGGTGAAGTCGTCGCCGAGCTGGCCGGCCCGCTTCCCCTTCAGGTGATCTGCGACATGATGGGCATACCCGAGGAGGACCATCAGACCGTCTTCCATTGGACCAACGTGATCCTGGGCTTCGGCGATCCCGATTTGACCACCGATCTCAACGAATTCATGCGCGTCTCAATGGAATTCGGCGCATACGCAAGCGCACTGGCCGACGATCGCCGCGCCCATCCCGGGGATGACCTGACGACCAGCCTGGTCCAGGCCGAGGTCGATGGCGAGAGCCTGGTCTCCAGCGAGATCGCATCGTTCTTCATCCTCCTTGCCATCGCCGGCAACGAGACCACGCGCAACGCGATCAGCCATGGCGTCGGCGCCCTGACCCGGTACCCCGAAGAGCGCGAGAAGTGGTGGGCGAATTTTGACGGGCTCTCGCATTCGGCCGTCGAGGAGGTCATCCGTTGGGCGTCGCCGGTGGTGTACATGCGCCGCCGTGTCACGCAGGCCACCGAGCTCGCGGGCGTCAAGATGGCCGAAGGCGACAAGGTGTCGATGTGGTACTGCTCGGCCAATCGCGACGAGACGAAGTTCGCGGATCCGTACCGGTTTGACGTGTCACGCGACCCGAATCCGCACGTGGGCTTCGGCGGTGGCGGCACCCACTTCTGTCTGGGGGCCAACCTGGCCCGACGGGAGATCGCGGTCGCCTTCGAGGAGCTTCACCGCAGAATTCCCGACATCGCCGCCACGGAGGAGCCCGCGCGCTTGCTGTCGGCGTTCATTCACGGCATCAAACAGTTGCCCGTCGAGTGGACACCGCAAGAGTGCGGCTCGTCCGAGCGGCCAACAGCGGGCGGCTAGCCTCCCGGAACCGACATTCCAGGCTGTGGTCCCACCGGCGTCGGCGTGACGGTGGTGACGCCGTTGGACCCGACGTGTGGCGCACCCGGAGGGCCGCCGGGCATACCGGTGCCTACCGGCGCGTTGGCACCCGGTGCCGGCTGCGCGGCCCTGGTGCAGTTGAGGTTCAGCGAGACACGTGCCATGGGCAGCATCTTCTGGCTCTCGACGATGCACTGCGCCTGCGGAACGTCACTGCCGAAGGAGCCACCGAACACCGGGCGGTAGCGCTGCGACTTCAGGATCCTGACCGCCTGTGAATACGTCTGTCCCGACACGTCGAGGGTGCCGTTATCACTGCTGGCCTGGCCCGAGCTGATGAACGCCATGGAGCCGAGGGCGACTGCTCCGGCGGCGACGGCGACGAACTTTCTCACAGGACCTCCGTAGGTGGCTGTCGGAGCAAGATAGCGCAGAACCGCGGGCAGCAAAACCGACAGGCCATGCAGCGATGAGTTCGTCGCAGGGCGCACCTAGACTATGCCCGTGCTCATTGGTTCGCACGTCAGTCCCGAAAACCCGCTCGCAGCCGCCGAATCCGAAGCCGCGGAGGCGGTACAGATCTTCCTCGGGGATCCCCAGAGCTGGAAGAAGCCGAAGCCGCGCGACGACGCCGCCGAACTGCGGAAATCGTCCATCCCGATCTACGTGCATGCGCCGTATCTGATCAACGTCGCATCCGCGAACAACCGGATCCGCATCCCGTCGCGCAAGATCCTGCAGGACACCTGCGACGCGGCCACCGACATCGCGGCCACAGCAGTGATCGTGCACGGCGGCCACGTCGACGACGACGATCTCGAGGCGGGTTTCCAGCGATGGGCCAAGGCACTCGACCAACTCGAGAGCACAGTCCCGGTGTATTTGGAGAACACCGCAGGCGGCGACCACGCCATGGCCCGGCACTTCGACACGATTGCCCGGCTGTGGGACCACATCGGTGACAAGGGCATCGGATTCTGCCTTGACACCTGCCACGCGTGGGCCGCCGGCGAGGGGCTGATCGATGCCGTCGAACGGATCAAGGCGATCACCGGGCAGATCGACCTGATTCACTGCAACGACTCCAAGGACGGCGCGGGATCCGGGCGTGACCGGCACGCGAACCTCGGCGCGGGCGAGATCGACGTGGACCTGCTGGTCGCCGTGGTCAAAGCGGCCGATGCCCCGGTGATCTGTGAGACCGCAGACCAGGGCCGCAAGGACGACATCGCCCTGCTGCGGGATCGAACCGCTGCTCAGTAGCCGTACGGCGAGGACGCAAGCGCAGCGGTCTGCCCGGCAGGCTTGGTCGCCAGCGCCCCGATCAACGCCGCCACCGACACCACCATCAGCGCGCAGAAAGCAATCAATTGAATGGTGAAGTTGTGCCCTAGGGCGTCGAAGAACCCGAACGGCGAACTCGCGCTGTCGGACTGAAGCTTCGCGAAGTCGAACCACCAGAACACGGGGTTCATCATGAAGATGAGCTTGTTTCCGATGAGTGCTTTGACTTCGGGCGGGGCGTCGGAGGACAGATCATTGACCAAGGTGTAGCCGATCACCACCGACGCGATGCTGATTCCCACCACCACCACCGACGACAGGCCGGCCAGGATTCGCCCGCTGCGCTTGCGGCCCATCAGAAGCATGCCGCCGATGACCAGCAAGACACCGAACAGGGTTTGAGCGATCGACGAGTAGAGCAGCCAGGCGCCGTGCCAATCGTCAGTTTTCTCGCCGCCACCCAGCACGTCGGTAGTGGCAGACGCCGCCTTCGACAGCTGGATGTAGTAGGGCACCGCCCAACCGGTGTGAGCGATGCCCGCCACGATCGCAAGAACGCCGGCGAAGGCAGCGCCGCCCCCGGACCGACCCGTGGCCGGTGCTGACGGGTTGCCACCCCCTGGCTGGGCGTAACCCTGGGGTTGGCCGTAACCCTGGGGTTGGCCGTAACCCTGAGGCTGTCCGTAACCCGGGGGTTGGCCGTAACCCTGAGGCTGGCCGTAACCCTGAGGCTGGCCATATTGGTGCGGTTGCCCGTACTGATGTCCGCCGTACGGATCGGCGCCCTGCGGGTACGTCGGATACGCGGTCGTCGGGGCATTGCCGCCGGGCTGGGGGCCGTATGAACCGCTTTGGTCCGGGCGCTGCTGAATCCGCTGCGTCTTGTCGTTCGGATCGTCACCGGAGGTGTGGCCCGTGCCGAATTGGTTCGGCGGTAACTGGTTGCTCATGGGCAGTCTCGTCTCATTGATGTCCGTGCATCGCGCGGGTCGGGAGTCAGTAGAGGTCGGGAATCTGGTTCAGCGGATCCAAGATGACCGGGATCGGCAGCGGTTCTTTGTACGCGAGCGTGAACGGGTGCTTGGTCGCCGACGGCTGCAGTCCGCACACCTCGCCGTGCAGGATCGTCAACATGCCGGCGAGGGTGACCTGGTCCCACGAGTAGTTGTAGTTGACGCGGGCCCAACTGCCGTCGGGGCACTTCGCGCCTTTGTCCTTGACGAGCAGCAAAGTCCACAGACCGTTGGTCTTGCGCGCATCCTGGCCATACCCCGGGAAATCGCTATCGGGGCCCAGATGAGGGGAGACCAGGGTCGCGATATGCAGCACGCACCCGGCCACCACGCACGTCGGGTATATCGTCCACGTTTCGTCGGGCGCGCCGTCCTGGTGATAGGTATAGATGCCCTGCATGGGCTCCTCGACAGCCGACGCGGGGCCGGCCTTCGCCATACCGCACGCACACGCAATGATGATCGCCGCCAGCACTCGGGTCATTCGCACCGAGCTAGTATCACAGCGTTTTGAAGACCTTGACGGGTAATCACAGATTGACGGGATCGCCCGGCTCCGTCGGCTTGCTGGTGTCCTTGATCGATGCCCTGAATTGCATTGCGCGGTAAGGCCATCCAGATGTGGTATTCCATTGCGACACGACTAAGCCGAATCCGCCGACGACGTCGAATTGCGAACCCGGCAGCACGTAACCGCCGTAGAGCTGCGCAACCTTGCTCGCCTCGTGGTCCTCATCGTCCCAGCCCGAGCCGACGATCGGCATCTGAACGCGAGTGGCGTACATGTTGGCCACGGGTGAATCGACCACCCGATACCCCAGAGCGTAGTTCGACGACAGAAACCCGCCGAGGATCCAACAGCCCTTGCCCAGCCGACGGAACGTCAACTCGCCCCAGGTCTCTTGAGGCGGCGTGATCGGGGTCGGCTCACCGCCGCCCCAGCCCCACTGGCCGCCAGCGAATCTCCAGGCCAGGTACTTCGACTTGTCACCGATGTTTTCGGGTCTCACGCGCCGCAGAATGATTCCTTTGTCACGCTGAAATCCGGTGGAGACCACGTACACCCACTCGTCGTCGGGGTCGTAGTCCCAGGACCACAGCTGTGCGAAGCCGCCATGCAGGTCGGCGGGGAACTTCGCGCCCTCGCCCATGTTCGTCCAGGACACACCGTTGTCGTCGGAACGCCAGATTTCGGTCCAGATGACGTTTCCAAAACCCTGGTTGACGATCGCGTGCAGGTACATGGACTCATGCACGCACAGCAGATCCGACGGGATCACGGTGCTGATGCCCCCGCGCCTCCATCCGGAGGATTCGCTGTCGTGGACATATGGCCAGAGTTGACGTGCGTAGTTGGGGTCCGTGCCGCCCGCGTACTCGTAGACGATCTGACTATTCGCGTCCCCAGAACCGATCAGGATCACGGGCGAGCGCCAATCCCCTTGTCCGACACTGCGACCCGAGAAGGTGTCGCCGAATACGGATACCAGTTTCCCATTCGGAGCCACGGTGGACGCGCCCAGGTCCGTGGATGTGACACCCCAACGCTCGGTGACGTTCCACCCCGTCACATCGGCCAACTTGCCCGTGAACATGCGGACAATCTTTACATCACGCAGACCGACAGTACGATCGCCAGCACCATGACAAGGGCGAAAAGGCCCACGAGCAGGGCTCGTGAACCTGAATGAGTTGGTGGAGGTGCCGGGCCGAACGAACCCTGGACCAGGTGGTGCCCGCGCCCGTCCAGGATGTCCGAGATTTCTACGTCGACCTGGACAAGATCAAACTCGTCCACCCCCTCGTGGTCAGTGTGCGGACCGTCGCGAGGACCGAGAGGCCGGACGGGTACGAGCAGACATACGAGATTCGCGACCGAATCCCATTGGGCCCGTTCACCTTGAAGACGCGCTATGTCGCAGTGCTGAATGTTCCGGTCGCGGGTGACGTGACAGCGGATTCCCGGCAGTCCCCGGGAGTGCGGCTGCATACGGTGGTGTCGTTCGACGCGGTGGACGCCGGTACCCGCGTCACCGAACGGATGCGGATAGAGGCGCCCCGGCCGCTGGCAGGCGTCACCGTCCGCGAGGCGGTCAACGCGCACACCGAGATGCTCGTGAAAATTGCGCGCCACTTCGGCTAGCGGCTGTCACATGAGCCTGTGTTCGTTCACGATGGACCGTAACGGCGCGGAGGAGGCCTCCTAGTGGGAGACGTGACACAACGGTTCGCCGACATCGTCGGGCGCGAGAACATGCTGATCGGCGACGCTATCCCCGACGATTACGCACACGACGAGGCGCTGGGAATCGCGCCCCAGAAGCCCGGTTGGGTCGCGAAACCCGCCCGTGCCGGTGAAGTAGCAGAACTCCTCAAAGTTGCGACGGCGGAACGTATACCGGTGACGGCGCGGGGTTCCGGATGTGGGTTGTCGGGAGCTGCGCGGCCAGTCGCCGACGGGCTGCTGATTTCCTTCGAACGGATGAACGCCGTGCTGGAAGTCGACGCCGACAATCACGTTGCGGTGGTGCAGCCGGGCGTGACGCTGACCCAGCTCGACGCGGAAACGGAGAGGTACGGGCTCAGTTACACGGTGTACCCAGGGGAGCTGTCCTCCAGCGTCGGCGGCAACGTCGGGACAAACGCCGGCGGGATGCGTGCGGTCAAATACGGCGTGACCCGCAACAACGTATTGGGCCTGCAGGTGGTGTTGCCCACCGGCGAGATCATCCGAACCGGCGGCAAGCTGTCGAAAATTTCCAGTGCCTACGACTTGACTCAACTGATCATCGGATCAGAAGGCACCCTCGCGCTTGTCACCGAGGTAACCGTGAAGCTGGTGCCCCGATTGGCCCACGGCGCTACCGTGCTCGCCCCGTTCAGCGACGTCGACCAGGTGATGGCGGCCGTCCCGAAGGTCCTTTCCAGTGGGCTCGGACCGAACATCCTCGAGTACATCGACAACATCACGATGGCCGCACTTGTGAACAGAGAAAGCCTCGAACTCGGTATTCCCGAGACAGTCAGGGACAGCTGCCAAGCCTATCTTGTTGTCGCGCTTGAAAATCGGGAGTCTGAGCGGTTACGTCAAGACGTCGAGAGTGCCGGCGATATGCTGACCAAGCTTGGTGCGCTGGACGTGTATGTGCTCGAGGGCAGCTCGGCGCGCAGGTTGATCGAGGCACGCGAGAACACATTTTGGGCAGCGAAGGCGCTGGGCGTGGACGACATAATCGATGTCGTCGTACCGCGCGCGGCGATGGCCGAATTCCTCACTCGGGCAAGGCATTTGGCTCTAGATGTTGGCGCGGGCGCATTGGGCTGCGGGCACGCAGGTGACGGCAACGTGCATCTTGGAATCTTCTGCAAGGACCCGGACACGCGGAAAGGATTGCTCACCGAGATCTTCACCTGCGCGATCGCACTCGGCGGCGCGATCTCTGGTGAACACGGGCTCGGTCGCGCCAAAACGAGTTACTTCCTCGAACTCGAAGATCCGGCGAAGGTGGCGCTCCTGGGCCGGATCAAACGGAGCTTCGATCCCGCCGGCGTGCTCAATCCGGGAGTGATTTTGGCCAGCGGCTGACGGCTGTCGGATGGTCCATGTATATTCGAATGTATGTTCGATTTACCGGTCTTGCCGCAGGTGAGCCTGCATGCCGGTGAGGCGGAACTGATCCAGAAGATCGCCCATCTGGAGCGGGTGAAATCTGCCGCGGCAGCCGGCCAGGCGCGGGCGGCCGCAGCACTGGAGCAGCTGCGCAAAGCCCGCGAGGCCGCCGCTGGCACACCCTCGGACCGGCTCGGTCGCGGGGTGGCCAGTGAGGTCGCGCTCGCGCGCCGCGATTCGCCGGCCAGAGGTTCGCGCCATCTCGGTTTCGCCAAGGCGCTCGTTCACGAGATGCCGCACACCTTGTCGGCCCTCGAATGCGGAGCTCTCTCCGAGTGGCGCGCCACTCTGATCGTGCGGGAGTCGGCATGCCTGGATGTCGAGGACCGCCGGGTGCTGGACGCGGAGCTGTGTGGCGAAGTCGGAAAGCTCGACGGCATGGGCGACGCTCGAATCGCCGCAGCCGCCAAAACGATCGCGTACCGGCTGGACGCGCAGGCGGTGGTGGACCGGGCCGCGAAGGCGGTGGCCGACCGGACCGTCACAATCCGACCCGCGCCAGACACCATGACGTATGTGACTGCTCTACTGCCGGTGGCACAGGGAGTGGGCGTCTATGCAGCATTGAAGAGAGCCGCGGATACAACGTCCGACCGCCGGTCCCGCGGCCAGGTGATGGCTGACGTACTCGTCGAACGCATCACTGGCCGATGCTCCAGCGAACCTGAGCCCATCGCCGTGAACCTCGTGCTGTCGGACGAGACGCTGCTGGGCGGTGAGCAACCGGCCGTGGTCGGCGGCTACGGGCCGATCCCGGCTGTGATCGCGCGCGATCTTGTGGCCACTGCACTTTCCAACGTCCGGACCATGTCCACGCTGCGCCGGCTGTATCGCCATCCCAGGACGGGGGATCTGGTGGCGATGGAGTCACGTTCGCGGCGGTTTCCTCGGGGGCTCGCCCGCTTCATCGGCGTTCGAGATCAGACGTGCCGCACGCCATACTGTGACGCCCCGATTCGTCATCGTGACCATGCCCGCCCGCACAATAGGGGCGGGCTCACCACGGCAGAGAACGGACTCGGATTGTGCGAGCGGTGCAACTACGTCAAGGAGTCGCCAGGCTGGCAGGTCGTTGGCGCCCACCAAAAAGGCACTCACACAGTGAATTTCATCACACCCACCGGCGTCCGGTACCGATCTACGGCGCCGCCGCTGCCGGGCACACCCGCCATTGTCGTCGTTGAAGTCAAGGTGAAAGTCGGCGTGGACATGCAGTACCTACACGTCGCCTGAGAACTTGGCGGCACCATCAAGGTCAGCGGGCGCCTTGCCGCTCCCCCTGCAATGACGATTGTCGATAGCGTCACTAACTTCATTGGTCGATAAGATCGCCAGACGCGATAAGCTCCGTTGGATTCTGTTAAATGAGCTAATCTGTCAGTCAACTGTCGCGACCAAGGGAAGCCGGGAGAAGTAGACATGGCACGGACAGGCAACGAAACCTGGAACCCTGCCAGCAACGTCCAGCCCGAGGTGCCTGAGGCGGCGGCAGCGCCTATACCAGTGCATCGGAAGCCGTCTCGGCGCAAAAAGTGGACCATTATGGGCGCCCTCAAAAAGGTGTGGCTGCCGCTTGTCATCGTGTTTGCGCTGCTTGTCGCCGTGTTCTGCGTCGATCGCTTGCACGGACTGTTCGGCCGGACCGAGACCACGCGAGCGGGCAGCGGGTTGGCCAATGACCCCAAGCCGTTCAACCCCAAGACCGTCAAGTACGAGATTTTCGGGGAACCCGGGGCCACTGCGACCATCAACTACCTCGACCTCGACGCGCAGCCGCAGGAAGCGAAGAACGCGCCACTGCCGTGGGAGTTGACTCTCACCACCACCGCACCCGCCGCCAGCGCCAACATCGTCGCCCAGGGCGATGGCAGCAGCATCAGCTGCCGGATCACCGTGAACGGTGAGGTGAAGAACACGAACACCACCACCGGGCTGAAGGCTCAGACGTTCTGCCTGGTCAAGTCCGCATGACGAATACCCATATCGGCGCGCACCCGATGATTCCAAGGTTCATTCGGTTGTTCTCAGTGCCGATCCTCCTGGGATGGCTTGCGATCACTGTGCTGGTCAACGTCGCCGTGCCGCAGATCGAGAAGGTCGGCGAGGCGCACGCGGTGTCACTCGCGCCCGACGATGCGCCGTCCATGCAAGCGATGAAGAAGGTCGGCAAGACCTTTCAGGAGTTCGACTCCAACAGTTCGGTAATGGTCGTCCTGGAAAGCGACAACCCCCTGGGCGCCGAAGCCCACAACTTCTACGACGGCCTCGTCAAAAAGCTCCAGTCGGACAAGACACACGTCGAGCACATCCAGGATTTCTGGGGCGATCCGCTGACCGCCGCGGGTTCGCAGAGCGCCGACGGCAAGGCTGCTTACGTTCAGCTGTATCTCGCCGGCAACCAGGGTGAGAGCCTTGCAAACGATTCGGTGCAGGCGGTCCGCGACGCGGTCGCGCAATCGAACCCGCCGCAGGGCCTGAAGGTGTACGTCACGGGCCCTGCTGCACTCACGAGCGACCAGCACCACGCCGGCGACAAGAGTGTGCAGCTGATCACCATGGTCACCATCGGCGTGATCTTCGTGATGCTGCTGTTCGTCTATCGCTCGATCACCACTGTGCTGCTCGTCTTGGTGATGATGTTCATCGAGCTCGCGGCTGCCCGCGGAATCGTCTCAGCGCTCGGCTATTACAACCTGATCGGACTGTCGACGTTTGCGGTCAATCTGTTGACCACACTCGCGATAGCCGCGGGGACGGACTACGCCATATTCCTGGTCGGCCGCTACCACGAGGCACGTCAGAACGGCGAAGATCGCGAAACCGCCTTCTACACCATGTATCACGGCACAGCGCACGTGATTTTGGGCTCCGGGTTGACGATTGCCGGCGCAACCATGTGTCTGCATTTCACACGGCTGCCGTATTTTGCGACGCTCGGAATTCCGTTGGCGATCGGTATGCTTGTCGCGGTCATAGCCGCGCTCACGATGGCGCCCGCATTGCTCACTGTGGCAAGCCATTTCGGCCTGATGGACCCCAAGCGGTTGATGAAGAAGACATTCTGGCGCCGGGTGGGGACGGCCGTTGTCCGCTGGCCCGGCCCAATCCTGGTGGCGTCGATGGCGCTTGCCCTCGTCGGCCTGCTGGCATTGCCTGGTTACAAACCGAGTTACAACGACCGGGAGTTCCTGCCGGCTGGCATTCCGGCCAACGTCGGGTACGCGGCCGCCGACCGGCATTTCCCGCAAGCCCGGATGAATCCTGAACTGCTGCTGCTGGAAACCGATCACGACGTCCGAAACCCGGCCGACATGCTGGTCGTCGACCGAATCGCCAAGGGCATCTTCCACGTGCCGGGCATTGGGCGGGTCCAGACCATCACCAGGCCGCTGGGTACCCCGATCGAACACACCTCGATCCCGTTCCTGATCAGCATGAACGGCACTACCCAGACGATGAACAAGACCTATCTCAAAGACCGGATGGCCGACATGCTGGTCCAGGCGGACGAGATGGGCAAGACCATCGACAACATGCGCCACATGCTCGCCCTGATGACCCAACTCACCGCGATCACCCACTCGATGGTGCAAAAGACCGAGCAGACCACGGCCGACACCAACGAATTACGG
>JAVHWG010000335.1:0-12678 GCA_032159965.1 Mycobacterium sp. | reverse complement strand
CAACGCCGTTGACCCTGGGCGATACTCGTCCTTGGTGTCCTCGCTGATCCGGCAGCACGGTGCGCTGCAACACGCGGCTATCAACGCGAAGGACAAATACCACGCGGACACCACCACTGTCATGAGTCCGGAGCAAGACGGCCAGCTCGCCGCCCAACTGCCCGCACTCCTGCCGGCATTGCTGGGTGCCATCGGAGGATTGGCGGGCGGCTCGGTCGCCGCAGCGGCTCAGCTGCCGCAGGCTCTGATGCAGGGCGGTCAACAGCCGGCGACCGGCCCTCTGCCCCACGAAAGGCATTCTCCAACAAGACAATTCGACCACTCATCGGCTTTGACGTCACCTGCGAGCGGTGCGCCCGGCACGGCCGGGATGACCACACCGGCGGGTGCAACGTCGATGGTGCCCCAGTCGACGCCGCCAACGCCGTCGCTTTCGGTCCCGCGAGCGACGGCACCTAGTGCGCAGCCCAGCGGCGCCGGCCCCTCCGCGATGCCATCCGGGATGCCGATGGGTATGCCCGCGCATCCATCGAACACCGTCGGGCGGCAGGTCCCGTCGGACAAAACCCTTGTCGTGCCGGTGGTACCCAACACCGAGTCGGTGACCGGCAGGGTCGCCACCGACCGGCTTGCTGGTGCCGCGCGGGACTCCGCGAAGATCGGTTCCCGGTGAGCGGCTTCGACGAACTCGACGACGCGGCAAAGGTTTCGTACAGCCAAGCCGAGCTCGCGGCCACCTTCACGCAGTTGAGTTCAGTCCTGGACCGACTCGCCGCGTTGCGCACGAATGCCGCCGACCCCGACGGCGACGTGCGCTTCACGCTCGGCCCGGACGGGCGTCTGGTGTCGCTGTTCATCGCCGAATCCGCACCCCGACGACTCACCCATTTAGCGCTCGAGGAGAAGATCAACAGTCTGCTCGCAGAGGCGAACCGGGTAGCGGAAAAATCCCGCCGAGAGAGCTACTGATGCTCTCGTTAGGGTGGTTCGGGTGACGACGCGCCCGTTCGTCCCCTCCCCTCGGGAACCGGCACCGGAAGCAGGCGGCGGCAAGATCGCCGTCGACGCGCCGATCGCCGCGCCGGTGCCGCCGCCGCGAAGTATTTGGGCCATCGTGTTGCCCATCGGCCTGGTTGTCGGTGTCGTCGGGTTCATCGTCGCGATGTACGTCTCCGGGCAGCGTTCCCTGGCCAACGGGTTCGTGATCTTTCCGCTGATCATGCTGATGAGCATGGGCGGCATGCTTTTTCGCGGCCGAGGTGCGGCCCAACGCATGCCGTGGAGTCAACTCGAGCAGTACCGCCGCGAGTACTTCGCCCGCCTCGACGAGGTCCGCGACGAGGTGGCCACGGCTGCCCAGCGCCAATGGACCCACCGGGCGCACAGCCACTGGCCGCCTGCGCAACTGATAAGTGTCGCCGGCTCCCCGCGGATGTGGGAACGCCGACCCGGCGACCCGGAATTCGGCGTGGTCCGCCTCGGCACCGGCAACGTCTCACTGGCGATGACGATCGAGAAACCGCAGATTCCCGCTGCGTCGAAAATCGAGCCGGCCACCGGGCACGCGCTGAGGAAGTTCCTGCTCGAACAGCGCTTCGTCCGCAACATGGCCCGCGTGGTGTGGCTGGAACGGCAGCCCGGCCTGTCGCTCGTGGGCGACCTCGACGCCGATGAGCGCTTGCGCGAAGAGCATGACGGGCATGACGGGCGTGAGCGCTCGCGCGAAGAGCACGCGGTTTCAGTCCGGGGGGTGGCCCGGTCGATCATCTGCCAGCTCTGCGCGTTTCACAGTCCGGCCGACCTGCAGATCATGGTCGTGTCGTCGGCACCATCTCGTTGGGACTGGATGAAGTGGTTGCCGCACTGCCAGTACCCGTCCAGCCGCGACGGTTGCGGCGAGCGCAGGCTTCTGTTCAGTTCGCCGGCGGAACTGGAGACGTTCGCCGGCGACGAACTGCTCGACCGCAAGGAATGGATGCCGCCCCCCAGCGGACTGCACGGCGGCCCTGACCCGTCGGCGCCGCCGCTGTGGTTGATCGTGGACGACAACTGCGGCACCTCCGAGGACTGGGCTGCGCTGACCGGGAAACGCGGAGTGGGCCGCGTGTGCTTTCTTCGCCTCGCGTCGCAGCCGGACGTCGGCATCGGGTTCGACCGCGACAACTCCTACCGGCTGTCCGGCGGCGTGCTGCTCAAGCAGGTTGGTGTGCATCGATGACGGATCCGTTCGCCCGCGGCGGCTTGTCAGTCCCGCCCGAAGACACGGACGACTCGTTCTACGCTGTCGCCGATTCGATGAGCATCGCCGAAGCGGAGCGGTTCGCTCGGAGTTTGGCTAGCTGGCGGCCGATGGGCGCGGCGTCGGTGGTGAGCGATGACGGTCCTGCCCGAGATCTGTTGGAAGTTCTAGGTATTCGGGACGCGCGCAAACTCGACGTGGACCGGCTCTGGTCCGCCCGCCGAACCCAGAACCGACTGTGGATGCGCTTTCCGATCGGCCTTGATCCGACCGGCGAAGTCGTCGAGCTGGATCTGAAGGAGACCTCTCAGTACGGCATGGGCATGCACTCGGTGTTGATCGGGTTCTCCGGCTCGGGCAAGTCGGAGACGATCATCACCGAGGTGACGTCGCTGGCGTTGACGCACTCTCCGGAGACCGTCAACGTTGCGTTCCTGGACTGGAAGATGAAATCGGCGGGGATCATCCTCGAACAGTTCCCGCACGTGGTGGCGAGCGTTAGCAACCTGGGCGACGAGATCCACCTCGTCGAACGGATGCTTGAGGCCCTCGAGGGCGAACTCGACCGCCGCGGGGCCTTATGTGCAGCCACCAACTGCAAGGACCTCAACGTCTACAACGAGAAGCGGATGGTCGACCCGTCCCTGGAGCCGGTCCCCGGGCTCGTGGTGATCATCGACGAATACCAGGAGCTGTTCGGCAGCGAGCTGGGCTCCAAGTTCATCGACTTGTGCTGGCGCATCGTGCGCCAGGGGCGCTCCCTGCACGTGTTCCTGCAGCTCGCGGGTCAGACCGTCGACGTACACCGCCTGCAGAAGATCCGCAGCCTCATCGGCTTCTTCCTCGCGCTACGCACCGGCACCGAAGAGGATTCCCGGGAGGCGATCGGTTCGTCGATTGCGGCACATCTGCCCGAAAAAGGCAGGGAGGGCACAGGATACCTGCGTGAGGGCCAGCGACCGCCGCGCGAGTTCCGTACGTTCTACTCGTCGCCGCCTTTCATCCCGCCACTCGAGACGGGGCCTGCTCAGGCAGCCGCCGCCGGTACCTGGTTCAGTCCGCGCCCGTTCACCGCGATGGTGGCGCCGGACGATGACGGTCTGCTCGCCACACCGTCGACCAACGGGCACGAGCCGACGCATCAGCCTGTCGCCGTTCCGCTGCCCGCTGCGCCGGGCATGCTGCCGCCCACGTTAGTCGACACGATTGTCGAGTCGCTGCAGGCAACTGGCGCACGACCACCGCGCCAGCTGTGGCTGCCGCCACTGAACGAGCCCGCCGCGTCCGACGAACTTGTGCGCCTTTACCGCGGCAAGCGCTGGGACCTCGACTACGGCGCCAACCCGGGGCTGGCATTCCCCGTGGGCATCGAGGACCGGCCACGCCAGCATCGCCAGGATGTCCACGTGTTGGACCTGCTGGCGGCCAACGCGCTGGTCATTGGAGCACCGCAGTCCGGCGTCACCACGACGTTGCTGACGATGATGACCACCGCCGCGCTGATGTATCGGCCCGAGCGCGTGCAGTTCTACTGCGTCGCCGCGGGTGGTCCGAGCCTGTCGTCGGTAGCGGGACTTCCCCATGTCGCCGGAATGGCGCCCGCGCTGGACCGCGAAGGGGTCGGCCGAGTGGTCGCCTCGGTCCAAGGCATCGTCGCCGAACGCGAAGCCATCTTCGCCAAGACGGGCTTGGACATGGACGAGGTTCGTCGCCGAAAGTTCGCGCTGCCGTCAGAGGGCGGGCCGCAGCCGGTTCCGGTCGCAGGCGGCGACGTGGTGCTGGTCATCGACGGCTGGGGCACGTTCGCCAACGAGTATCCACAACTGGTCGACCAGATCGTGGCCCTGGGCCGGGCGCTCAGTTACGGCGTGCACATCGTGATTTCGCACACGAGTTACCTGCAGGGCTTCAAGCAGGCGCTCAAGCCGCTCGCCACGGCCAGAATCGAGTTGCGGCTCACCGATCCGGGTGATTCGGAGATGGATCGGATGCTCGCCCGCAAGGTACCCAAGGGCATCCCGGGCCGGGCTCTGACCAAAGCCGGCATGCACATGTTGGTAGGCGTCCCCGAGCTGGTTGAGCAGCCGGGCGGCCGAGTGCCGTCGCGATCGATCGGCGAGGTCGTCGCCGCTCTGTCCGGCGTGCAGAAGGCCGCCACAGTGAGCCGGCTGCCGGAGTCGGTGACCTACGAGGAGGTCGTGCGCCAGGCCGGACCGCCCGCCCGGCGGACTCTGCTGACATTTGGCCTGTCGGAGGCCGATCTTGGCCCGTCGTTCCTGGACCTCGACGACCACCCGCATGCCGTCGTAGTGGGAGCGCCGCGGTCGGGCCGGACGAACTTTCTGCGGGTCCTCTGTCGCGCGATCACCTCGCAGTACGGTCCCGATGAGGCGCGGCTGGTGATCCTCGACCCGCGCCGCACGCTGCTGGGGGTCGTGCAAGGTCCACACCTGGGCGACTACGCCTACACCCAGACCGCGATCCGCGAGGCGGTCCGCGGAGTGGTCGCCGAGCTGGAGACACGCCACCCACCGCCAGGCACCACGCAGCAAGACATGATGACCAAGAAGTTCTGGTCGGGCCCTGAGATCTTCGTGGTTATCGACGACGCCGGCATCTGGCCGGTGATGGACAACCCGCTGGCGGCGCTGGCCATGCACATCGAGCAGGCGCGCGACATCGGGCTGCACCTACTCGCCGGCACGGCCGTAGCGAACTGGAACCAGGTGGCGATCGGGAACTCCCTGCTCGGCAAGATACGGGCGTCGCTGGCTCCCCTGCTGATCCTGGACGGCCGCCGCGATGCCGGCAAAATCATCGGCGACATCGTCGCCGAGCCTCAGCGGCCCGGCAAGGGCCTGTACTTCACCAGGTCGGCAACCAACGGAGCGCTAATCGCGTGGAGCAACCCTCCTGCGCTGCCCGACGGCGCAGGTGCGCACCGCCGCTAGCCTCGCCGCGTGCGGATCTGACGCTCGGAGACATGCGACATCGCCCAATACAGAAGTACGGCAGACAACATCGTGAATTTGGTCAGAGCCGCCTTGCGGGCACGTGAGGCGTGGACCCGCCGGTCCCGGCCTCGCAGGATGCTCAACAACGCCACGCCTTCGCGTGCGTCAGCGGCCACTGCCGCCGCGCACGCCACCTGGGCCCACGGGCGTACCCGGTCACCCAGATGCCGCTGCGTGAGTCGGCGGTCGGCGCCTTCTGCTAGCAACGCCGCGAACACGCCGTAACTGCACATGTAGCCGAAGTCGAGCCGTAACGACGTCCGGGCAGCAGCAGCGCCCCGCGGGCCCCACCTATCGAGAATGTCCGTCGTGCGGTGCTCGCTGCCCGCCAACTCAAACGCAATTATCCCCGGGCCGCCTGTTGCATGCATCGCCCGCTCGAACCGCAGCATCACCAATGTCGCAGCTAGGCACACTCCACCTGCCCAGCGGGTTGCCGTCGTCAAATCTCGGTCAGTCAGCGAACGCAACGACGCCGCAACGGCCACAGGCAATGCTATCCCCCGGGCGATGCGCCCCTCGCGGCAGGAAATGGGCACGGGACACGCCTGGCTACTTGCACAAGGATGTGCGTGTCGTTAAGGCTTGTTGATGTGCGCTATTTCGCCATGTTGGTGAACCGCGAGTAGTGCAACTGGTGTGCCACCGTGACCGTCTTCGTCTGGCCGTTACGGTGTTTGGCGACGATCAAGTCCGCCTCGCCCATCCGATCCTCGTTGTCGTGATCGAACAAGTCAGGCCGATGCACCAGCACGACCACGTCCGCGTCCTGCTCCAGCGAGCCGGATTCGCGCAGATCCGAGAGCATCGGCTTCTTGTCTGTGCGCTGCTCCGGACCACGGTTGAGCTGGCTGAGCGCAACCACCGGCACCTGGAGCTCCTTGGCCAGCAGCTTCAGATTTCGCGAAAACTCCGACACCTCTTGCTGTCTGGACTCGAACCTCTTGCCCGACGTCATCAGCTGCAGGTAGTCGACGACGATGAGCTTCAGCTCAGCTTTCTGCCGCAACCGCCGAGCCTTCGCACGGATCTCCATCAGGGTCAGATTCGGTGAGTCGTCGATATACATGGGCGCCTCACTGATTTCGCTCATACGGCGCGCGAGGCGGTGCCAATCGTCATCACCCATACGCCCGGCTCGCATGTCCGAGAGCTTGATCTTCGCTTCCGCCGACAGCAGCCTCATCACGATCTCGGATTTACTCATCTCGAGCGAGAACATCACGCTGGCCATGTGGTTCTTGATGGAACACGAACGCAAAAAGTCCAGTCCCAGAGTCGATTTGCCACTGCCGGGTCGGCCTGCGACGATCACCATCTGCCCGGGATGCAACCCGTTGGTGAGGTCGTCGAGTTCGACGAAACCAGTCGGCACTCCGCTGGCCCGGCCACCGCTGGACGCGATCGCGTCGATCTCGTCCATCGTGGGCTGCAGCAACTTTTCAAGCGCCACAAAGTCTTCCGACATCCTGCGATCGGTGACGTCGTAGATTTCGGCCTGCGCGCGGTCCACCACGTCGGCGACGTCGGAACCCTCGGCGCCGGCATATCCGTACTGCACGACGCGAGTGCCCGCCTCTACCAGACGCCGCAACAACGCCTTTTCAGCGACGATGCCCGCGTAGTAGCCCGCGTTGGCCGCCGTTGGGACCGTCGAGATCAGGGTGTGCAGATACGGCGCTCCACCAATCCGCCTCAGCAACCCCCGACGGTCGAGCTCCGCGGACACGGTGACCGCATCGGCCGGCTCGCCCCGTGTCGACAGGTCAACCACGACGTCGTAAATGCTCTGATGCGCGGGGCGGTAGAAGTCGCCGGGCCGCAGTCGCTCGACCACGTCTGCGATCGCATCCTTACTCAGGAGCATTCCGCCAAGCACCGACTGCTCTGCGACCACATCCTGCGGAGGCTGCCGTCCGAAGTCCTCGCTCGGCGGGGCGTTCATCCCCGAGTGTCCGAGATCGTCGACTACGGCCACCGAAGCCCCACCTCCTCCGAACGTACGTTCGCCTCAGCTGTCACGACAGTAAGACACCCACCCGACATCTGGCCGTCTCGACTCGCCGAGTCCCCTTGGACGGTCCGACGCTAGACGTTGCTGGCGGCAGCGCCAAAGGGGCCTGTTAATAGGGTTGTGGATGGTGTGTGGATAGTCTCGGTCAGCGGTGTTGAGCGGCTGTGGACAGCTTGTGGATGACGGCCATCCTCATCGGCATTTCCGCAGTTGAACACGGTCGACACGGGGGTACGGACTGTGGATTGGAACCGCGTCGGCGTGTCTCGACGGGTTGCATTCTCGGGCGTGTTGTGTTGCATCCGGTTGTGCGCCAGGTTAACGGCAGGTGATGTTAGCTGACCTACTGTTCGCGAAATGCGTTCGCCAGAGGCCGCAGCAATCGCCTTCCTCAGACGCTCGACCACGGTAAAGGCTGCGTCAGCGCATCGTCGCGGGTCGCTCGCCGAGGGCCAGTTACGTGCCTAGCTCGTGGCCGTTTGTTCGCTCCGCGCATCGGCCCACCGTCTCCGCGCGCGTTTTAGGGTGTTGGGATGACGGTCAGGTGGCTCTACGCAACCGACGAGAA
This sequence comes from Mycobacterium sp., assembly GCA_032159965.1. Lineage (GTDB taxonomy): Bacteria > Actinomycetota > Actinomycetes > Mycobacteriales > Mycobacteriaceae > Mycobacterium. The sequence continues at coordinate 4,843 of JAVHWG010000335.1, read as the reverse complement.
CACCGACATCCCCTGCCGCCTGGTGTCCCGGCCGTAGTGATCGCCTGACGTGTCGGGCTTCGGTTTCGGTACCCTCACCCTCCTTGTCCTCACCGGCCTGGCCGGACCGCTGCTGGCTTCGATCCCCATCGCGCGCGTGCCCGTCGTCGTCGGCGAACTTCTCGTCGGCGTCGCACTGGGCCACACGGGATTGCGCGTCGTCGATTCCACGAATCCCACCTTCACGTTCCTGGCCGACGTCGGGTTCGCGCTCGTGATGTTCGTGGTCGGTACCCACGTCCCCGTACACGCAAGTTCACTCCGCTCCGCACTTCCACGGGCGGCCGCGCGCGCTGCGGTGGTAGGTGTGGCGGCAACAGGCCTCGGGTTCGCTGTCGCAGGCGCATTCGGCATCGCGCACGCACCCCTCTACGCCGTGCTCATGGCATCGTCGTCAGCCGCACTTGCCCTGCCGGTGATCGACGGTCTAGGGCTGCAAGGTGCCGCGGTGCTGTCGATGACCGCTCAGATCGCGATCGCCGACACCGCCTGCATCGTCGTACTGCCGTTGGCCATCGACCCGAGTCGGGCGTCCCACGCGGCGTTGGGGGCCGCGGCGGTGGCGGCCTGCGCGGGCGCGGCGTTCCTTCTCATCCGGGCCGCCGAACGATCCGGTTGGCGCAAGCGATTGCACCACTATTCGGAGCGGCGCCGATGGGCGCTGGAACTGCGGATAAGCCTGGTGATCCTGTTCGCGCTGGCCGCACTGGCGGTTTACACCCACGTGTCGGTGATGTTGGCCGGCTTCGCGCTCGGCCTCGCAATGGCGGCGATCGGCGCGCCACGCCGACTCGCGCGGCAACTTTTCGGCATCACCGAAGGCTTCTTCAGCCCGCTGTTCTTCGTCTGGCTCGGCGCCTCGCTGCAAGTGCGCGACCTCGGGACGGATCCGCGGCTGATACTGCTCGGCGTCGCTCTCGGTGTCGGCGCAATCCTCGCGCACATGGTCGGCATGCTGCTGCGGCAACAGTGGCCGCTGACGGTTCTGGCGGCTGCGCAGCTCGGCGTACCGGTAGCTGCCGCGACGATCGGGACGCAGACCCACGTGCTGCGGGCGGGCGAATCCTCCGCGCTGATGCTGGGTGCGCTACTGACGATTCTTGCGACGGCGCTGGCGGGTGCATTCGCAGCGCGGATGAAATCGCTTGTCGCCGAACCTGATCCGATGTCCGACGGCTGACGGCGTCGAAAGTCCTTTGGTAGCAGGCGGTTACTGCTCACTGACATCGACTAGCCAAGGCGCACCGCTGCCGTGCCGCCGTGCCGATGTTTTACGACAGAGTGTCTACTCTGCGACGACCTCGAGCGCGAGGGTGGCCTGGACCTCGGGATGCAGCCGCACCGCTACCGGGTAGCTGCCCAGCGCCTTGATGTGTTCCTTGGGCAGCTGCAGGGTCCGCTTGTCCAGATTCGGGCCGCCGGCCTTCTTGATGGCTGCGACGACGTCGGCGGCCGTCACGGAACCGAACAGCTTGCCGGAGTTACCCGCAGTGCGGACGGGCAACGACACCTCGCCGAGGCCCTCCACCGCGGACTTGAGCTCGTCGGCGTGTTCGCGCCCGCGCACGGTCTTCGCGTCGCGCGCTCGCCGGATGTCGTCGGCCTGCCGTTCCGCACCGCGTGTGGCAGCGATCGCCAGCCCGCGGGGCAGCAGGTAGTTGCGGCCGTAGCCGTCCTTGACCTCGACGAGGTCGCCGGCGGTCCCCAGATGGTCGACCTCGGCAGTGAGTATGAGCTTCATCGTCGTTCCTGTTCAGTCAGTGTCTACTCAGCGGGTCGCAGATGTGAACGGCAGCAACGCAACCTCGCGCGCGTTCTTCACCGCGATAGCGATATCGCGCTGGTGCTGCACGCAGTTGCCCGTCACACGGCGGGCGCGGATCTTGCCCCGCTCGCTGATGTACGTCCGCAGGAGTGCGGTGTCCTTGTAGTCGATCGGCTGACCCTTTTTCGAGCAGAACACGCACTTACGCGTCTTGATCGGCTTCTCGGGCGCCCGCGTCGGGCGCCGCTTGCTGGACTTCGCCATTGATACTTCTCTTTCTCGTCTTTCGCTCTATGGATTAGAAGGGCGGCTCTTCGTCGCCGCCGCCGAGCGAGCCCGCCGCTGGGGCACTGCCCCAAGGATCGTCTGCCGGCTTCTCGCTGGCGGCCGGCCGCGAGCCACCGCCGCCGAATCCGCCGCTGCCGCCACCGCGGCTGGCCTTGTTCACCTTGGCCGTGGCGTAGCGCAGGGACGGTCCGATCTCGTCGACCTCAACCTCGAACACCGTGCGCTTCTCGCCCTCGCGGGTTTCGAACGAGCGCTGCTTGAGCCGCCCCGTGACGATCACGCGCGAGCCGCGGGTGAGGCTTTCCGCGACGTTCTCGGCCGCCTCCCGCCAGATGTTGCATCGAAGGAACAGCGCCTCGCCGTCCTTCCATTCCCCGCTCTGGCGGTCGTAGATGCGCGGCGTCGACGCGACGGTGAAGTTGGCAACCGCGGCGCCCGACGGCGTGAACCGCAGTTCGGGGTCGGCGGTCAGGTTTCCGACGACGGTGATGGTGGTGTCACCAGCCACGGGGTCCTCCTGGGCAGATTGGTGCTGTGGGTGTCGTGCGCGAGCCTACGCAGCGGCACTGACGGGTTGGGCGGTCTAGTGCTTGTCCGTGCGCAGCACCTTCGTGCGCAACACCGACTCGTTCAGGCTCAGCTGACGATCCAGCTCTGACACCGTCTCCGGCTTGGCCGTGACATCGACGACGGCATAGATGCCTTCGGAATGCTTGGCGATTTCGTACGCCAGCCTGCGACGACCCCAGATGTCGACTTTGTCGACCTTGCCGCCGTCATTGCGGATGACGTTGAGAAACGCCTCCAGCGACGGCGCCACGGTGCGTTCGTCAAGAGTGGGGTCGAGGATGACCATTACTTCGTATGGACGCATGGGAACCTCATCACCTCCTATGGTCGTTGCGGCCACGGTAAGCCCCGTGGCAGGAGGGTCGCCTGCGTCGGCAACCGGCTCAGGTTACCGGACTAGGTGCTGAGCTGCGAAATCGTCTACTTGCACGGCGCAGGAACGGCCGTCGCCATCTCGGTCGCCCACGCCTCATATGCCGCCGGCGTCGGATGGATTCCGTCCTCGACCCACAGGGCTTGGTCAGCCTGCTCCTTATAGAGCGGCCGCAGGTCGACGAACTGTGCACCGTGCGATTTGGCCTCGTCGATGAGGACCTCGTCGAGGGCGTTGCGCTTGGCTGAGAGTTCGGCCTCGGTGCCGTAGCTGAGTCCTTCGGGTGACCGGAACCATTCGTTCTGTGCGAACACCACCACCCGGGCGCCGCTGCCCTTCGCCGCATCGAGCACGGCGTTGACGTTGGTGCGATAGACCTCCGGCGTGACCCCGTTGACGATGTCGTTCCCGCCGCCCTGGAAGGTGATCAACGTCGGCTGGAAGTCCGCGATCGCCGGCACCTGCTCGGCCAGGATCTGGCTCGCGGTGTAGCCGCTGCTGCCGACGTTCTGCAGTTCGACCTGGCAGCCGTCGGAACGCCATTTCTGCGCCAGCAGCGCCGGAAACGTGCCTGTTTCGAGGTCGGCCGCGCCGATACCTTGGGTCAGCGAGTCCCCCATCGCGAGATAACGCACCGCACCACCGGGCACCGAGGTTGCCGGTGGCGTGGGGCTCTGCGCGGCGGTACCTGCCGCCGGTCCCCTGCCGGAGCCCGGGCTACTACACCCGCCCACCAGCGCGGCGACGGCGACGACCGGTATGCACACGAACCGCAGATGCCTCATCACGCCTCGAGGATAGATTCCGCGCACGCGTCAAGTGAGGTGTTGCGCTGAGACAACCCGCTCTTCACTCGCGTCGGGGATTTCCTCGTGCTCGCGAGGTACGTCGGCGCGCGGACGCAGAAAGGACGGGAGCCAGCGTGGCGGGTCATCGGGCGCATTCTCGAAGACGCCGCCGCAGGGGTCGTCGATGCGACCACCGAAGCGGACGAGGTCCTGTTCAGGTTGGTAGATCTGCCGCACCACCAGCGCGCACATACCCATCACCGCGAGGTCGCGCAGCAACACCATCGCGGTGAACGGCTGCGCCGGCAGACCGTGACTGGTGTCCGGATAGAGGTAGAACATCCGCGGTATCCAGACCAGAGCGTCGATTGTCATCCACAACAACAGAATTCGGCGGTGGGGCAGCGCGAGCACGGCCAGCGGCACCAGCCACAGCGAGAACTGCGGGCTCCACACCTTATTGGTGAGCAGAAACACGGCGACCACCAGGAAAGCCAGTTGCGCGACGCGCGGCCGTCGGGGCGCGGTGAGCGCGATGTACGCGATGCCGGCACAGGCGAGCAGGAACAGAGCCGCGACAACGCTGTTGAGCACCACCGGGGGCTGCCAGAATTTGAGGTCATGGTCGAACCCGGACCAGCCGGTGAACGACTTGACCACGTTGTAGAGCGAGTCCGTGTCGTCGCCGCGACGGGTGTTGAGCCGGAAGAATTCCGACCACCCGCGCGGCGCAGCCACCATCACCGGCAGGTTGACCAGAAGCCACGAGAGGGCTGCGGCCACAACGGTTTTCCCGACCTCGCGAAGCCGACCGGTGCGCACCCCGAGTATGGCCAAGGGGATCAGCAGCAGAGCCGGATACAGCTTGGCGGCCACGCCGAGCCCCACGAGCACTCCGGTCAACACAGGTTTTCGCCGGGCCCAGGCCAGCATCGCGCCGGCCGTGAAAGCCGTTGCCAGCGCATCGAAATTGGTGAAGATCTGGAAGATCAGCAGCGGTGACCCGGCCACCAGTGCGGC